>NZ_PIZL01000058.1:793-3053 GCF_002835515.1 Vibrio sp. vnigr-6D03 | reverse complement strand
TCAGTCGAGAATTTAGGGAAACGAGTCGAGAGTAAAGCTTCAAGATTCAGCGAACCGAATTGATTTTGAAAGCTCTCAGCAACTTGAATTGCGACGACTTTTCCACCTTGATACTGGTTGAGGAATCAAACTCAAAGACACTGAAGCCAGCAATTTTCGAGAGCCTTACAACCCTTTAATTATCAAAGCGCTATAACGCCCTGTTAAGGTGTGAGCAACGCAATACCGAAGCTCCCGCAAACCACCTTAAACACAAAACTTAACGCATAGCAAAAATGCCAAGCGTTGCGAATCACTCTTAAACAGATTGTTAACCGTCTTCTTCAGCGACCTCTTCTACCGCTTTTTCTCTGACATACTTGGGTAAGTTGGCTTCTTTTAACCAGTTATTGATTTGCTCATCATCTACAAATTTGTTCCGACGAAGAGCATTAATTACATTGCCTATTTCAAAACTGTATTCAATTTGGTCATTTTTACCACAACCAAAAACAATCCTATTTACTTGGCTATAAGAGTAATCGCCTGCATATCGAATAACTGTTGTCGCAAATGTGTTAGCTTGATCGAAGCTACCCGAACTAGCATAAAGTTCGATTACTCTTTCTAAGAATGCTTCGGGAGGCTCAAAGAATAAAGGCTCATCCAATTCAGAGCGATTAGCTTTACTTAACCTTTTCTGAGCTGGGACTGATAATTTATCATGCACCAAGAGAAATTCCCAAAAATCCAAACGCGCTTTAGGTAAGTTTTCTATATATGTTTCGACTTTATGTTGAACATCTACATCGATAAACTCCCAGCTTTCTGGGATTTGTTCGAAGACATAAAGGCTTTTATAGAGTTCTTTATCTTCCAAACGCCTAAGCAAGTTGGATAACTTACTTGCTAATACTTCTGAAAACTCTTCTCGATATAATTCATTAATTGCATTTAACGCAACAGAGTAGCTCAAGCGCTTTTTATATTCGGGTTCACCAATGTATTTTTTTAATACTACAGTAGCGAAATTTGAGACTAAACTCTTCCTAGCCCTTCTAAATGGACTGTTTTCAAAAGCAACGACAGCCTTTTCAATATCATTTGGAAAGTAACTTGATTCAACCAGTAAAATCAACGACTCTAAAGCAGCTTTACCTTGTGAGGGTGGATACTGAAGCAAATGTTCAACGGCAGACCTAATATGAATTCTTGCTAGTTCAGCAGAAGGAGAAAAAAGTTCTCCATCATGTGTCATTGAAGGGTGAGCACATCGATTTCGATCTTCTTGAAGCCTGTCTAGATCGATAAATTCAACATGTGAAATCAACTCTAGCTTATCTCTACATATCGCTAAAATTTCTCTCTCAAATTTGAGTGAGCGACTAATATCCCCTTTTGTTCTTGCATCATCGAACGCATTTAAGTGTATTTCAGCTTCTTTATCACCCTGTAGTGTTAGGTCTTTTAACTTCTCAATGATATCGAATGAAACTGCTATCCATGTAGATACAATTGCAGAGCGAAAAGCTCCTGCTTTGTAGCAGGATACAGCTTCTTTAATGTAATTCTGAGCTTGTTTGTCTCGACATTTGATAACTAGCTCATCTAAATCTGATAATGGTGATGCCAATTTTATCTCCTTTGACGGTTAACGCCCAGTTAAGTAGCCAAAAACGCACAAATGCGGTTTCTGCAAACTGCCCTAAACACAAAACTCACCGCAAGCTAAAAATGCCACGCGTTTTTGGTCTGCTTGAACTGTTTGTTGTAGCGATACAAGCAAACAGACTTAACTTGGCAATGAAGCACTTAGCTTGCATTCAACGAAAGGCATCTTAACCAACAAAATCTTATGCAACCAGACCACAGAACCCAAAACACCGATTCAGTCGAGAATTTAGGAAAACGCGCCAAGAGCAAAGCTTCAAAATTCAGCGAACCGAATTGATTTTTAAAGCTTGCAGCAACTTGGTTTGCGATGGCTTTTCCACCTTGGATTTGGTTGAGAAATCAAGCTCAAAAACACTGAAGCCAGCAACTTTCGAACCCCTTACAAACCTTGAATTATCAAAGCGCTATAACACCCGCTTAAGTGGCTGCCAATACAATACAACGGCTACCGCATTGCGCCTTAAACACAATTATTTCTGCAAACCTAAAGTGCCACGCGTTGGCAGTCCGCTTGAAGCGTTTGTTGTAGAGCAACAAGTAACAAACTGACTTGGCAATGAAGCACTTAGGATGCATTCAATGAACAACATCTTAAACAACAAAACCT
>NZ_PIZL01000058.1:0-605 GCF_002835515.1 Vibrio sp. vnigr-6D03 | reverse complement strand
GTTTGAAGCTTTTGTTATGTGTATTTTGCCAAGTGCATCTCTATAAAATCAAGATCTGCTTTGTAGAAATTAACTAAAGGAATTTCTTTTAAATCAAACCAATAGAATGTTTGCTGTCTTTCTTTATCAACAGCTATTGGGGTAGAGCTCTCATCTGCCAATAGTAATACGTAGTGAATGTCACCGCCAAACTCATTTCGAGCTTGATGACACCCCAAGACTTTTAGGTTCTTAAGCCCCGTCTCTTCCCACAACTCTCGAATGGCAGCTTGTTCACCTGATTCTCCACTATCTACTGCACCACCTGGAAACTCAAAAACCATTCCTTTATTGTGACGAAATCGTCGCTGAATGAGCACCTTACCTTGCTTTACTACCACAGCCATTGATAAATTTTTCATGCCTCACCCTCAAATTTCGCGACACACATAACGCCAGCTTAAACCGCAGACAACGCACAAAACAAGCTGCTGCATTACGCCTTAAACACTAAATTCACCGCAAACTAAAAGTGCCACGCGTTGTTTGTCGGTTTGAAGCTTTTGTTAGAGCGATACAAACAAAAAACTCACTTGGCAATGAAGCACTTAGCTTGCATTCTCTAA
>NZ_PIZL01000057.1:0-28320 GCF_002835515.1 Vibrio sp. vnigr-6D03 | reverse complement strand
TTATGGCTCCAGCGATATCTGGAAACTACGATTTCCAACCCACTCACACTCACACTCCAAAAAATCATTGTCTCCGACTATTAAGCCGGCAATAATTGAATTGACACATAACTGCATCATACAACCTTCTAATTTAGCAATACATGAATCAATCTAATTGTAGAAAATTTCTAATAGTTGCTCTGTTACGTCCATCAATTACAATTGATACAACTATCCCGTAGCTATTACGGTAATATCGGCCTTTACAGCTACAGACAAGAAACAATGATTCAGGCTTGAGATTAGAAGCTAATTACCACCTTTTAAAGAAGGTGGATTAGTGTTGCCCCCCCTAAAAGGGGACTTTTGTTTAGTCGAGCGCTAACTGTTGCTGTTCCACTCGCTCTTGTTTCTCATGACACTTTACATATCTGCGGATGATTTCTTCATTGATTCCTACACTATCGACAAAGTAGCTTCGGTGGAACTTTTGTCACTAGATGAACGTGGTCTACTTGCACGTTTAGTTCAACTACTTCACATCCAAGTTGATTACAGTAAGCATTTATACACCGATAAACTTCTTTGCCTACATTGTTTCTCAATATCCTAAAACGATACTTGTGCGTCCATACTATGTGATATTGACACCATCGAAATACGTGGGATTCTTGATTATATCTACTCATGTTTTATGTCCTCTTTGACTTCTGGAAAAATCAAGGAAGCATTTAACATGGGTAGTTTTTCAGGCAAAGCCAAAATGGATGATAGCCACCTGCTGAAGTAGGCGGTTTAGAACTGAAAACAAAAAAACCGCCAAAAGGCGGTTTTTTTGAAAGAAAATTTCTTTGTTTTCGTCGGCAGGGCAATTTTTCAGCGTCGCTTGAGAGAGTGCCGTCTCTAAACCTCAAACCAATGAGGAGATTGTATTAAATGAACCTTGAATAGTCAAGAGGCTGCAACTTCTGCGAACTCAATTAACTCATTGTCGATCTGTATATCTACTTCAGCCTCAGTACATAGTTTAGCACGAAGGTACTGATCTTTCAGTAACTCTCGTAACGTTAAGTGCTCCTGCTGGATTCGTGTAAGCTCTTGCTTTAAACCATCACTCTCAGACTTGAGTTGTAACATGGTGGCCTCTAGTTTTTCGTTATCGTCAGTAAGTACTTTGACTTTCTGTTTATTCTCGCTCATTGACTTCTTGTTAGTGTAATAATCACCGAGACCGATGTTGTGGGCAAGAGCAGTATTAAGACGTTTTTCATCATCACGGCTGATGCGTACTCTGTATGTCTCTAGTCGTTGTGACTGGCGGGATCTAGATCTGCTTAATGGGGGAAGAATACGGCTATAACCGACCGTTTGGATAAAGTGGGACAGTACATATGATCCTTTTCCCAATTGAGTACAATCCTTTAGACTATCTTCACTTAATTTAAAAACCGAACTATTTGTCGCGTAGTCTTCCGGTTCTTGTGAGGTCAAAGGAATAACTTGCACGCCCCGCCGTGTTGTCTTCAAAACAATCGCGGGTCTTCTTTTGTGTAACTCGAGATGTTGTACTACATCAGGGTAACGCTTAGCTGAGGTTTGTAGATCAGTTCCTTTATAAATCTTAGGTTTGAACCCGAAATCGACCTCGACAATTGTACCAAAACGTAGCAGCTGCATAGCTGACTTATGAACCCGCTTCATAGTCTGCTGCAAGAAAATCTCACCTTCTGTATCTCTAGGGGCAAGATAAACAAACACATTATGACCGTTGAATTCAACAGTTTTGACAATCCATCGGTGCGTTTGATGTCCATCGAAATAGCACGTGATAGTGATATTGGCATTAGAGGAATCAGGAAGAAGGATCTCATTAATGTTGGTATAGGATTCCACACCAAGAACCGTTGGCTTTGTGGTGTTTTCTTCTCCTTGGGTACCATCGAATAAATAGTAGCTTACTGTTAGCGTCACACGTATCTCGCTGCTTTTCTTGGAATTAGCTTTTGGGCCATTATACATAGTCAGTAAACTTGCGGTGAATATATCTCGACAAAACACTAAAGACGATTGAAAGGACTCCGGACTGTTTTGACTTTAAGTCTGAATGAATCGATCATATAACTCCAATAAAGCTGTTCGATTGAATCATACTTAAGGAACTCATTCGCTTCAGAAGCGTTATACCAACAAAATTCTATATGTTCCAAAGATACCTAGGGTCACCAGAATGTTTCACTGAGAATGAGCATTATTCTGGTATCGCTAAAGAGGGATCGATCAATTTTTCATGACCAGAATATAAAACTCTAGATAGCATTATTTATCAGTTATCAGCCTAAGTACAAAGTGACTTAAGATACTGAATGATAAAGCAGCGGATCAGTATTCGAAAACATCTAATAGATCCAAGTCGAAATACACACCACGCAAATCATTCTTATCGCATAACGCTTTTAGCTTTTCATCGCAATACAACAAATTACACCCTTGCATTAAAGACTTGAAAACCCACTTATCAGTAACACTAGATTCTATGAACTTGAGAGATTCCAAGCCTGTTGGATACCCATCAATGTATTCGTGCTTCGTACTGACTTTATCTTCTTCACCAAAGCTCATTACATTGAAAACTTGAAATTTTTCATCATCAATCACGATAGGTAAGAATTCACCATCAGAGCCGATGTATGGCGTTAGTACTTCTACCGCTCGTTGTGTTAATACTAGAAATGAGCCCCAAACAGATATATCTGGAGTCTTTGTAGACGTATTGTAGTGAGCAGTGAATTTAACACTCTCTTCTACCCAAACATCAGATAGCCCTTTTGAGGCTACAGGTTCATTGTAAAGCCTATCCAATAGAGCATCATCACCCACATCGATAGCCCGCTGAAAAGGGTCATGCTCGAGAACTTTGAAGTGACGATTGATGTTTCTTATCTGATATATACTCATTGAGCCGGTTTCCAAGATGGATCTTTCTTCATAAGAATTTGGGGAGGGTGAGAGCCATCTTTTAGCTGAGATTTGATTCTGACAAGTCTGACTCTAAATGCGCTCTCATTATTGCGAATGTCGGCCAACTTTCCAACCCACCTCTGATAGTTGTTACCATGAATACGCGAGTGAGTCGGCGCTTTTGGCGTAGTGTAATGCCCCTTATAAGCTGTCGAACGTGGTAGCCAAATACCATTCATAGAGTCGTTGATACCGATTCCATACATAAACATCTGCAATCGAGCATTAATCATTGCTCTAACGAGCCCATTACCCATAACAATATGATGTGCTGCATGGTTTGGAGATGGCTGCGGCTCTGCAATGGCGTATAAGTTACTGACTAAACGAGTGGTTGGATGATGCTTTTCCTGCGCCAGTTCAGTACGAGACTTGTCTTTGTTGTTATCTCGATACGCCTCCAAATCTGCAAGCAACTGCTCCTGCAATTTCGCATGCGCATTAATCTTGGTCCGTTCTCTGTTAAGATGAACGACCGTTTCTTTCGCTTCCTTGATATCTTCAGGTGAGCTGTTATTTAGATTTTTTATCTTATGATAATGCTTGTACGCGTCGACCTGAAACCTATATATTGCCATTTCTAAACCTGACGGGTTCTTTGGTCTTAAAGGGAGCTTCAGAACGGGAGACTTACTTGAGATAACCTTGTTCATTATCTTTTCAAACCTTCAAAAAGATTAATGCTCCACTCACTAGGGCGTGTTGATCTTTCGTGGGTGTTTTTTGAACAGTATGGTAAAGAGTTATAATTTGCTTCGCCAAAAGTAAAACCATAACCAATACCATGCCAAGAACAATGCTAACTGATATTCGATGGGAACTGCTACTCCAAGTTATGAAAAGTACAGGTCGTATTTACGATAAAACTGAACATCGAATGACATTTGAAGGAATACTTTATCGCATGAGGACAGGTATTCCTTGGCGAGATCTACCCTCTGAATTCGGAGAGTGGAGTACCGTTTACAGACGATTTAATCTTTGGTCAAAGAAAGGGATTTTAGATAACCTTTTCAAAAGCTTATCTAGTATGGCTGATTTTGAATGGGTCTTTCTTGATGGCTCTATAGTTCGAGCGCATCAGCATAGCACAGGTGCAGCTACTGAAAGCTCAGAGCAAATAGGAAAAAGTCGCGGGGGCAACTCAACCAAAGTTCACTTAGCTGTAGATAGCGGTGGCCTACCGATTTGCTTTGATTTATCAGAAGGCCAACGCCACGATATAGTGCATGCCGAAAGCTTAGTTGAACAACTCGATGAAGTTAATACCATCGTTTGTGATAAAGGATATGACAGTGAACCTTTCCGTACTTTTGTTAAGGAACGTGGCGGAGAAACGGTAATTGCTAAACGCAATTACGGACAAGATATAGACAAAGACAGTATGGATTGGTGTCTATACAAGTATCGTCACTTGGTCGAAAATGCCTTTGGGAGAATTAAGCATTATCGAGCAATTTCAAGTAGATATAACAAGCTAGAAAGGAATTATGCCAGCATGTTATCGCTGGCATTCATGTTAATGTGGCTACCGATGCATTGTTGAACACGAAATGTACAGCAAAGATCAACACGCCCTAAAGACACTTGGTCAATTAGTCTAGTTTGTTTTTGCGGGTAGTTTAAAAGAACAAAGAATTGGCAAACATATTAATTACACAAAGGGCTACACGCCGCTCTAAACACAACGGTATGTATTCCATTGAGTCTTCGGTCAAGTCCAAACTAGTAAGAAAATACTTTGTCATTGTGAAAGTGCTAGTTGACTTCACAAGCTCAAAAAATGGTATTTATTTTGGATAGAACTTAGAGTGTTGAGCTAATCTTATATTCATACACTCAAGGAAAAGTGAGAGATTCTGGGGCTTACCACACGGTGTTGAATAGCTTGTTCAAAATTTCTCACACTACAAGCTATCTCAATTCTACCAATAGCCCTTGTCAATTTTTCCTTGGTTACTCCACTTATTGACCACTCACTTCTGCTGTTTGGATTCTAATGGTTCATTAAGTTGTTCAATCGTAATCCCGTGCTGAGTCGCATTATATAACCAAGTATGGAATTGCTCTAACAGTCGGCTATTTTCAGCCTCAAGCCGCTCAATAGTTCGCTCTCTTTTTGCCAACTGATCTGCCGCAGCCTTCAAACTAGATGGTAAGTGTCTATTACGAGCAGCGGCAGCCTTAGGAGCATTGCCCGAAACGAGCGCCTTAACCTCTGTAAATGCGCTTTTTATACGTATTTGTTTTTGCAGTGTTTGCCTAGTGGTAGTAAGCCTGTAATCGTGCGCCACAGCCTCTACCAATCTATCCCATGTGAGCTTAGAGTCCATAGGCCAATCGTCCAGAAGCTCACAAACGTTACTAATATCTTTATCTGTTAAGTGTTTAGCCACAATCAGTCCTCAAAAAAATCCATACTATCCATCTCATCCAAAGCCTCAAATAGTTCATCATCAGTATCTGAATCTGGATGACTTTCAATCCCAATCATTTCATCAACTGTGACCAAAACCTTCTGGTTCGCCTTGATTCGTTGGAAGTTTTCAATCTTGGGTAAGCGCTTTTTACCATTAGCATCCATAGCTCGATCGAGTTGACTGACATCCTCTACATTAAGCAGCCTGATAAGGGAACCGTCCTTAATGTTTGGATCTTCCATCATAGCAAGCAGTTGCTCACAGCGCTCTGTGGTCAGTTTCCTGCGCTCATAGAACTGCCTAGCTCCTTGAACTCCATCATCGACAGCCCTCTTGTCCATCTTGAGAAGTCTCTTTTCATCTTCAAGACGCTTACTGATACGCTCAAACCTACCATCATCGCCTTTCTCACAGACCTGCATATCACAGTTGATGCAGTCTCGGTATTTAGTGCAAGGCTCTGCCATATATGACGTCACACACATGCCAAATTCGTTCGTATGCGCTGTCAGCGAAGCCTTAGTGTTCAGCTCTTGAAGTGTTCTGGGAGTCGCGACCTGCACCTGAATTGGCGTAGTCCCTGTTGTCGGGTTGCTCATAAAACCTTGTGAGACGAGCTCTGTCTCTTGGTCTTCGATAAAGTCAGCGCCATACTCTTCTGGTGTAGTATGGTCATAATAGCGGTTGTGTCTTGGATCGCTGCGCATAGCCCAATTTGCCCGCTGCTCGCCATCCATGCCATTCACTGCTGCCATGGTGTCCAACATATGACGAATCTGGTGTGAGGTCATTCTCAACTCCCCATGCCCCCAACGCTGGAAAACCGAAAGCGAACCTGTCGATAGTTCACCTGTTGTTTTGTTCTTTTTTTTCGTAGGCGCAAGATCTTCGTTCAGCGTATTAATGGTCGGAATGTACAATTCGGTAAGAATATTTGATTTGATGGTGTCTAAGCAGTTAGCAAACCCTGCATACAAAGCCTCAGACCACTTAACTTTTACATGTCCATTGCCGTTCTCAAATGGAATATCAGGAAAGCCTTCAGGTAAATCATCTCGAAGTATCAAGTTCAAGTCTCGGAGAGTAACTTGGTAGTCTTTACGCAAGATTCCCTTACGCTTTAAGAGCTGATTTCTAGCTATCTGCCATTTTTTGCGATTTTTTGCATCACAAAGGTCGCCATACCTTGATAAATCCAACCCTAGAGCCATTGCAGCTTCGTCCATCGTTAGGGCCTGATCTTCAGGCACATTAGGGCAAAGCTCATGCCGTGGAAAATTCGAACTCTCTTCTAGCATCTTTGCAAACTTTCGTGCTGGCTCTGACTGGGCTTGCAAACGCTTTACAGCGGTATCAACAACACCGTACATACACGTAGGTATCCATTTGTGAGCATGACCAAAATCTTTACCTGAATACCACTTTATCCCCTTAATCTGAATGATTGCATCGAAGTCTAGCTCATCATCATCGTTCTCCTGAGAGTCTTCTATTACATTGCAAGTGTTGCCAAATACATCACCTTCATTAACCTCAAAAACAATATCGTTCTCCTTTTGGTATTTCAGGATTTCCTTGACATCATCTTTTGTGAAGCCATCCATGTTAAGCACTTCCCAAACCTTCAATTCATCGGTATGAATGGGGTCGGAAAGCAAGTACAGAGGCTCTGACCCACGGTTTGGTGCAGCCAGCAAAAAAGTTATCGTAGATGTCGTAAAAATATCTCGAGGGCTTAATTCTTCTGCCTTTTGTGCGTTAACAGAAGCTAGCGCCAACAATGCATTCTCGTCAGGCATTTTGTCTTGCCTTCTCTTATCAGCATCATCACCGGTTGAATTGTCAGCAGGCTTTTTTAGTCCACTCTTCCATGTAAATGGTTTAGTTAACTTGTATTCAATCAGAAACTTGAGAAGATTGTTTAAACCCCGCCCGGCTTGATAAGCTGCGCCTACACTTAACGATTCCTTCGCTGCACGTTGAGCTGCATCGAAGTCCTTCCCCGTAAGTCTAGTGGTTTCAAACTCTTCCCCCTTGTGTAACCGCTGCCAGCCGGCGTTAATTGCGCGTAAGGCTTGTAACTTAACGTTAATGCCCGCTTTGGTTCCGCCAGTATAGGTAACGTAAGCTTTTGCAAAGGGAATTAGAGATTCATCCAGTAAATCTTCGGGATTTTTTTGTCGGCTATTAGCACCGAAAATGGTGAAGTTACCTACTTTAGACCAGTAATGTTCATCATAGACATACTCATCGTTAAGCTGTGCAATCTGACGTCCTAATTCAATAAAATCAGCTTGATTTTTCGTATGCTCAAGCTCGTATTTAGGTTTAAAAATCAATACATCAGCCATTGTTATGTTCCCTACATAGCTGGATAACTTGGCATACCGCAAGGATGGCACGATCATTGATTGAGACGATTTGCATGTCACCATTCGTGTCCGCTTTTAATCGCTCCCGTTCTTCGACTAGCCATTCAAGGATAAGGTGGTGTGGGGCATGTGCCCATGGGCGGAATTTAGGGCAAAGATAGCAGGCAATTGGAGCATAATCTTGGCAGAAGCTGCTCGTGCCACATGAGCCGATATCACAATCTTTTTCTCGGCATGGTATGCGAGCAGAACCTGCACTTTCAGCATTAGCTTCATCTTCATCTTCAACTAGCTTTCCTGTGAATGCAGAAGCATACCGAGCCAGTGGTTGGTTCATGATTTGGGATATATGAACTGCATGTTCAGGAGAGTTAGCAACATACACTTCCACGTTTTGTGTATCGGAATGGTCGAGCAAGTTGGCAAGGGTAAGCTTGCCAGCCCCCTCCCTTGCTGCTCTAGTTCCCAAGGTGTAGCGAAAACGATAGCTTGTTGATTTTAAAGGCTCACCAGTTCGTTCGCTGATGATATTTAGCTTTTTTACCGCATTGTTTAGCTTGTTAGTCAGGTTGCTTGTTTTGATATGAGGTAGCTCAGATTTAAGATAATCCATCATGGCATCTGAGTTTATTGATTGAATTTCTTCAATGGTGCCAACGTCGATAAACAAAGGCAGCTCACCTTTCTCTTCAGGCGTCATCTTTCGTCCTAAAGCACCTTCAACCTTAGCTGTTTGCTCTTTAATATGTAACTCAACAACCTGTGCAACCGTATTAACTAATGCATAAGGCTTTAGGACACTACGGAACTTCCCTCCACGAACCTTTGCTTTAGGAATCTGCACAACATACGCTGGAGAACCCGTATATTTAGGCGAATACGAAAAATCTTTGCACTTTATGGATGCGATCTGCACAGGACGACGACCCGAAGCTTTAAATATTGAGAGGCAAGCATACTCATCAGTTCTCAACCTACCTTCAGCATACCGATGGGCAGCATGTAGACCGATAGCCTCAAACTCTAAATCACTAAATGGTCCAGTTTCTGGATCGAGAGTAAGAACAGCAACCCCTTTGTCATTACCACCTAAACGCCATTGGTCAGTTAGCTTAAACACTGCATCATCAATATGTTCATCCAGCTTTAGGAATCGCATCTGTCGAAGCATTCCTCTTACAACCGATACCTTGTACCGGTATTTTTTAGGTACTTTGTTTTTGAAGGATGCAAAACCTTTCTCAGTTAGACCGTTTTCCCCAGTAAGTCTTTGGTAAAGGCTTAACTGTTTTGCGATATTACTAGTATGGTTAGCAGATGAGGTTTCAGCGTAATACACCAAGGTTTCTCGAATGTCATCTTGTAACGGTTGAGCAAAGAGATTTAAAAATTCCACCGACACAGTTACATCCCGATTGAGAGTCCATCGGTTAGACAAATAATCAAACTCAAAGCCATTGTGTGACATGGACGTTGTTATCTTGCTCTCGTTAGCAAAGTCAAAGTTCACATTGGTGTGATTCAAACTACTCTTCTCCAGTCCAAAGGTCTTCATCCCGTTGCTGGATGATTGAATTAATGGTGGCTGACTGTTCTTCCTGAAGGCCTAATGCCACCTCCATCGCACGTTTGTCATCATGCCGTTTGGCATAACACTGTGCGCTTTTTGAGTTTTCCGACCACCCCATCAACTTTCGCCTATCTGCTTCTGATTTAGCTTCGGTTGTTTTCCCTTCGGCAATGCGTTTATCAGCAAATTTACTGTACTCGTCGTTCCATGTATGACGTATCCCATGAGGGTGCACCCTAAAACCAACCACCTCAGAAATCTCACGAAAGATCTTATTAACTTGAGCCTTTGATAAGGCGGCATTGCATTTTGTCTTATAGTTGTGAGTAACGTACAGATACTCAATATGTTCGGAGCCAGTCGCATTAGGGCGGCGATAGATAAGGTAGTTTTCATACATCTCTACCAAACGTTTATCCATTGGTACAAATCGCCCCTTCGTCTTCCCTTCAGGTCTATGCTTGCGCTTGTCACCATAGTCAGTTTGTGAGCGGATCATCACGAAGTAACGACCGTCTTTGTCACGCTTCCTGATATCGGAGCTGTTGTTATCTGTTTTTATTCTGATCTTGAGCAGCTCTCCACGACGACAACCAATGGAAAAAAACATATTTACGATGAGTTGATTACGATAACGGACAGATTCCGACTTCCAGGGGTTCTCTGAGGAGTCTGGGTGCACAACATCAAGAACTCGCATTTTTTGAATTGGCTCTAAGGATCGCCAATCTCCCCAATCAAGAGCTTCATCACTGGTACCAAACTTGTCTCCTCTGATTTTTTTCAGCTCAAATTCAGCCACGGAGTCTTTAGAGGGGAATAACTCTTCTTCTAGCCAACCAATAAATTGCGCAAACACCGTTAATCGGTTGCACGTCGTATGCGGCGAGATATCCCCCTCAGGCTTGAGGACTATTTTTGCTCTCGCCGTTTCAACTTTGTTTCTCTTGATGTTCACGACATCAGAAGATTTATGCCTGACAACCATTTTACGGAATGAAGCCACTTTAAAGCTTGAATGTTTCTTGATGTTCTCAAACTCTCTCTTTGTCAGAAAATCCCCTGTTTTGCATCGTTCAATCAGATCAATTTTTTCAAACTGACAAATTTCGTCTAGAAAGCAAAGGTGCTCGAAAACACGATAACAGGTGATACTTGCTTTCGATTGATTTCGGTAATGCTGAGTAACAAAGAGGTTGTGGTAGGGCAACGGCATACCATCCTCATCTAAAAGAATTGAGTAGCTTTCTCCACTCGCCATTTGAAATATTTTTTTCTTCATTTTGTTCTTAAACTTATCAAAACTTAACAAAAACTCAAGGTAACTCCAAAGCAAAAAAACGAGCATAAAAAAAGTTTACAGAAGTTGCAACACTCACTGTAAACTTTCTATCTCAAACCCTTGTTAAATTTAACTTAAATCATCAAACTTAACAAAAGCTGGTCTCAGGTAATCCTCAGAATGGAATATCGTCATCGAAATCCATTGGCGGCTCATTGTATTGAGGTTGAGCCTGTTGAGGCGCTTGTTGTTGCGGCTGTGACTGTTGTTGCGCAGCTGGTTGTTGATAAGACTGCTGCTGTTGCGCTGGTTGTTGTGGCTGCCCCCAACCTCCTTGCTGCTGTCCCATGCCTTGACCTGGAGCGCCCTGCCCTTGCTGACGACCGCCAAGCATTTGCATTACACCATTAAAGCCTTGAACAACGACTTCTGTTGTGTAGCGATCTTGACCGCTTTGATCTTGCCACTTACGAGTTTGCAATTGACCTTCAATGTATACCTGCGAACCTTTACGCAAATATTCACCCGCTACTTCAGCCAGTTTTCCAAACAAAGCAACACGATGCCATTCTGTTTTTTCACGCTGCTCGCCTGTCGCTTTATCACGCCACGATTCTGAAGTCGCAATGGTAATGTTTGCCACAGCACCGCCGCTAGGCATATAGCGGATTTCTGGGTCATTACCTAAATTCCCCACTAAAATAACTTTATTTATTCCACGGCTAGCCATGTTTTGCTCCGTCTAAAATTCACTTCGACTAAAATTTAACGCTCAAGGATACCATGATATCAGTAATGCTCAAATCAAGACCTACATACTAAAATTATAGGTCCAAGTTACCTCTTGAGTTAGAGTCTTTCAACTAGGAGCAACTTGAGTGTCAGCGTAATTGTATACGACCATCATGGCAGATAAGCACATGAAATCACAATGAGATATTGGATTATTCCACTCTTTTTGAGAGACCGTCTAATTTCAAACCACTATTATAAATATCAATTACTTAAAATATTATCCTCTGCGTTTCTATTTTGGGATGCTCTACAAGAAACTAAGCCAGCAACCGCCATTTTTGCTTTATAAAAAATGATTGATAAATTATTTTTGAACGTTAGATATTCAAACTATTTTATAATTTTGGTGAATACTTCATCGTGCACCTTCTGGCCGTGGATTCAAAAATGAACGAAAAACCGCTATCACCTGCTATTTTCTTGGTTTCTGATAACAGCCAAGGTCACACGTTTATCTCAAAGACTTTGCTACCAAAACTCTCCAATAAGATAGGTGAGGAAGCGAAAGCTGTTACAGCAAAAGATGTGCATTGCCTTGATGAAACAATCACCCCTCTTCTTTTCCTAATTGATACAACTCAGATTTGGGATGATGCCATACTTCAAGAAGCGCTTTTTAACTTCCCTCAAAAGGTTTACACCATATTGTTGAATGTTGAAAAGAAAATGACGCTTTCTGAAATACTAAAGTGGCGCTGCCTTTATGGCTATTTCTTCAAAACAGACTCACAAGATGATATCTGTAAAGGTGTCGAGTGCATCACAAGTGGTCAAAGTTGGTTACCACGAGACACGATGACTCAAATGGTGGATTACTATCAAACCGCCATGGTCAATCACAAGCCCGCTTTTGATGTTGAGTTAACCCGAAGAGAACTTGATGTTCTGCAAAGTCTGAAAACCGGCGCTTCCAACATGGAGATTGCTGATGAGCTTTTTATCAGTGAGCACACTATAAAATCACACCTATATAATATTTTTAAGAAACTGGATGTTAAAAATCGAATTCAAGCAATGGCGTGGGCTAAGCAGCATTTGTCTTCTTAAAAATGTTCAACTTTTACAGTTCGATTCGCACAGCGACCATGGTAGAGTTAGGCACAATTTTAGGAACCAAATAATTCAATTAGGATAGATTATGATTAAAAAGTGTTTGTTCCCTGCAGCTGGCTACGGTACGCGCTTCTTACCTGCAACAAAATCGATGCCCAAAGAAATGATGCCAATCGTGAGTAAACCACTCATCGAGTACGGCGTAGAAGAAGCGATCGAAGCAGGTATGGATGGCATGTGCATTGTGACAGGTCGCGGTAAGCACTCCATCATGGATCATTTCGATAAAAACTATGAGCTTGAGCACCAAATAAACGGCACCAACAAGGAAGAATTGCTGGTCGATATTCGGAATGTGATTGAGTCGGCTCACTTCACATACATTCGCCAACGTGAAATGAAAGGTCTAGGGCACGCAATCTTAACTGGCAAAGAGTTAGTTGGTGACAATCCGTTCGCTGTTGTGCTTGCTGATGACCTTTGTGTAAACGAATCGCAAGGTGTTCTGTCTCAAATGGTTGCTCTTTACAAGCAATTTCGTTGCTCAATTGTCGCGGTACAAGAAGTACCAGAAGATGAAACTCATAAATACGGTGTCATTTCTGGTGAAATGATCAAAGACGATCTATTCCGTGTTGATGATATGGTGGAAAAGCCAGAAGCAGGCACAGCGCCAAGTAACTTAGCCATCATTGGGCGCTATATTCTAACACCTGACATCTTCGAACTTATTGAACAAACAGAGCCAGGCAAAGGCGGAGAAATTCAAATTACCGATGCCCTTCTAAAGCAAGCGAAAGCAGGCTGTGTTCTAGCGTATAAGTTTAAAGGCAAAAGATTCGACTGCGGTAGTGTGGAAGGATACATCGAAGCGACCAACTACTGCTTTGAGAACCTTTACCAAAAAGACAAAAAGAAGACAGAGTTAGATAAGCACTCGACTCACAAAGCATAACGTCTTCTTTACTGGATGAGGTAGCGGCGCCCAAGTTAAACACTGTTATTTTATCCAGTATTTTTTCTTTGCACAAAAATAAGTCTATGTAATACTTGTGGCTATCAATTACACAAGAGCATAGCAGATGGACACCATTGATGTACGTGGCGCCAGAACCCACAACCTCAAAGACATAAACCTCACTATTCCACGAGACAAGTTAATTGTCATAACTGGGCTTTCTGGCTCAGGTAAGTCTTCTTTAGCCTTTGATACTCTTTATGCGGAAGGGCAACGCCGCTATGTCGAGTCTTTATCAGCCTATGCTCGCCAGTTTCTTTCATTGATGGAAAAACCGGATGTTGACCATATTGAAGGTTTATCCCCTGCCATCTCTATTGAGCAAAAATCAACATCTCACAACCCAAGATCGACCGTAGGTACGATTACTGAGGTATACGATTATCTCCGACTTTTATACGCTCGTGTAGGTGAACCTCGCTGCCCTGAGCACAAAACACCATTGGCTGCTCAAACGGTTAGCCAAATGGTCGACAAGGTACTGGAACTGCCTGAAGGCAGTAAAATGATGTTGCTTGCCCCTATAGTTAAAGAACGAAAAGGGGAACATGTTAAGACGTTAGAAAATTTAGCGGCACAGGGCTTTATTCGAGCACGAATTGATGGCGATATTTGCGACCTTTCTGATCCTCCTACTTTGGAGCTTCATAAAAAACATACAATAGAAGTTGTTGTAGATAGGTTTAAGGTACGACGCGATCTTCAGCAACGTTTAGCGGAGTCGTTTGAAACGGCATTAGAGCTGTCTGGTGGCATTGCCTCTGTATGCGACATGGATGACTCATCCAAGCAAGACATCATTTTTTCTGCCAATTTCGCCTGTTCGCACTGCGGCTATAGCATGCAAGAGCTCGAACCAAGGCTGTTTTCATTTAACAACCCAGCGGGCGCATGCCCTACCTGTGATGGCTTAGGTGTACAGCAGTTTTTTGATCCTAGCCGAATCATCGTTGACGCGTCACTAAGCCTAGCGGATGGCGCAATTCGAGGCTGGGATAGGAAAAATTATTACTACTATCAAATGCTAGGGTCTGTTGCTGATCATTACGGATTTGACTTAGAAACACCTTTCGATAAATTGCCGAAAAAATTTCAAGATGTCGTACTTCGTGGCTCTGGTCGAACTCAAATTGAATTTACATACATCAATGATCGAGGCGATAGCCGAACCAAGAAGCACCCATTTGAAGGGATTCTCAATACGCTAGAACGCCGATACAGAGATACTGAATCCAACTCTGTTCGTGAAGAGCTTTCCAAATACATTTCAACCAAGTCTTGTGGTTCCTGTGGTGGTACTAGACTTCGCACTGAAGCGCGTAATGTATTCATCGAAGATACGCCATTACCTGCCGTTGCTGAAATGAGCATCAACGATGCAATGTCGTTTTTTCAAAACCTAGAGTTAACAGGTCAAAAAGCTAAGATCGCCGAAAAGGTGATGAAAGAGATCAACGACCGACTGCACTTTCTCGTCAATGTTGGTCTTAACTACCTCAATCTTTCTCGAAGCGCCGAGACTTTATCAGGTGGTGAAGCTCAAAGAATCAGATTGGCTAGCCAAATCGGTGCTGGTTTAGTTGGCGTTATGTACGTTCTGGATGAACCCTCCATCGGTCTTCACCAGCGAGATAATGAAAGGCTGTTAAAAACGCTGATACATTTAAGAGATTTGGGTAACACCGTTTTGGTTGTCGAGCACGACGAAGATGCAATACGCTGTGCTGACCATGTCATTGATATCGGTCCTGGCGCTGGCGTTCATGGAGGCGAAGTGGTTGCAGAAGGTGATATGCAAGCCATCCTCGACAATCCAAACTCTCTTACAGGTCAGTACCTCAGCGGAGCAAAGTCCATTGTGGTTCCTAAAGATCGTACCCCAATGGATCCGAATAAAGTGGTTGAACTGCTAGGGGCATCTGGAAACAACCTTAGGGATGTCGATTTATCCATTCCTGTGGGGCTATTCACTTGTATTACGGGTGTATCGGGCTCAGGTAAATCCACCTTAATCAATGACACCTTTTACAAGATTGCACAAACTCAGCTTAATGGTGCCAGCATTGCGACTCCAGCACCTTACAAAAAAGTAGTTGGGCTTGAACATTTCGACAAAGTCATCGATATCGATCAAAGCCCAATAGGTCGAACACCACGTTCAAACCCAGCAACTTACACCGGTATTTTCACACCTATTCGTGAGCTCTTTGCTGGTACGCAAGAATCACGTGCTCGAGGATATAAACCCGGTCGCTTCAGCTTTAACGTCCGTGGAGGGCGCTGTGAAGCTTGTCAGGGCGATGGGGTAATTAAAGTTGAAATGCACTTCTTGCCTGATGTCTATGTTCCTTGTGATGTTTGTACCGGGAAACGCTACAACCGAGAAACATTAGAAGTTCGATACAAAGGAAAAACCATCGATGAAGTGTTGGAAATGACAGTCGAAGATGCGCGTGAATTCTTTGACCCCGTGCCGGTTATTGCAAGAAAGCTTCAAACATTAATGGATGTCGGTTTGTCTTACATTCGACTTGGTCAGGCGGCAACCACTCTATCAGGCGGTGAAGCTCAAAGAGTCAAATTGGCAAGAGAGCTCTCTAAACGAGATACAGGTAAAACACTTTACATTCTTGATGAACCGACAACGGGTCTGCATTTCCATGATATTCAGCAGTTGCTGACGGTATTACACCGCCTGAGGGATCACGGGAATACCGTTGTGGTTATCGAACATAATTTGGATGTTGTCAAAACCGCAGATTGGGTCGTCGATCTAGGGCCAGAAGGTGGACAAGGTGGCGGTGAAATTATTGCGCAAGGAACTCCGGAGGAAGTCGCAAAAGTTAAAGGCTCTCATACGGCTCGCTTCTTAAAACCTATGCTTTGAAACGAAAAGTGATAGTATCACTCAACGGTCTGGTTTCAGACCGTTGAAATCTATTGAGGAAACATTCAAATATGGCAACTCTGCTCGTTCGAGGAACACAGCTCGAGTCCAATAAATCCCGAACACCGCTCAATCGAAAATTTCTAATCGTCATTGCGTGTACGTTTTTAGTTGCCATGAATGTTTTTATGCCAAACCCAGGTGGTTCAGGGCTGGCTTTATCATTTAACCCTTCAACTTGGATAGGTCTTTCTTTTGCGTTGGCAATAGGGTTCTATCAGATATCAAATCGCTACCAAATTCGTTATTCCAAACTCGGTGTTGTGCTCCTTCTATGCGGTGCCGTTCTTACCGTCCCTATATTCTTACCTAACGCTATTGTCGAAGAGTCTACTGGTCGAATATTGGGGTTGTGGTCTGGATTAATTTTATTTTTTGTCTTACAACAATTTCAATTCACCAACAAACAAAAACAGCGCCTACTTTGGCTCATTCTCATTGCCACCGCATTGCAAGGTCTTTATGGATACGTTCAGTTCCTTGTTCTAGAACCCGATAACATATTAGGCTACAACACGGTCGCCAACCGTCCTTATGGCATTTTTCAGCAGCCCAATGTTCTTGCCAGCTTTTTAGCAACGGGATTAGTCCTTTCTGGTTACCTGCTTGCGAGGCAACCTCAAAAATACAGACGAAAATTGGGGCAATTGATATTCCTTGTCTCCGTTCCGGCGCTCTGCGTATCGCTGCTTGTTATTGTTGCTTCCAGAACAGGGTGGCTAGGGGCGACGCTCGCAACTTTATTGGTCACACCTTACTTAATACGATTTTCTACTCCCAAAAGAGTCTGTGCTTGGCTAACTTCCATTGCTGTTGGCATATTACTTGGTCTTACTGTTCCCCAATTGACTGACTCCAACTTTGATCGCTTAATGGAAGATAAAAAAAGCTTAGATTCAGCTCGAAAAAGACATTTCCCACAAACTGTCGATATGATCATCGAGAAACCATTAACAGGATATGGATATGGGCAGTTTGAATCTTCGTATGTTTTATACACTGCGAGGCAACATCAGTTAAATACTGATTACCCACCAGCAGTAATAGCGTTGGATCACCCTCATAATGAGCTTATGCTATGGGGAGTAGAAGGCGGTGTCGTTACCATAATCGCCATTCTACTGGCTGGGGCATATATTATTTACAAGGCTTCGTCAGCCCGAAAAGGAACTAAGCTGGCGCTTTTGGCGCTATTTGTTCCCATTGCTGTCCACAGTCAATTAGAGTATCCGTTTTATCACTCTGCAATTCATTGGGTAACATTTATCATTCTGCTCTATTGGCTTGATCAAAGAACAGCTCGATATAAAACGGTGAACTTTAGCGTCGTCAGTAAAGTTACATTGAGGGTATCTAGCCTAGTTTTACCCATTTTAACCACGTTCTATATGCTCAGTACGCTTCACACAAATTACGTACTCACTCAGTTTGAAAAATCTCAGCCAAGAAACCCTAACATCCTAGAAAAAGTCAGCAACCCCGTAGCTTGGAAAGACAGGTACGATTGGGATGTTTACAGCACATACCTAACCATAGGGCTGTTTACAAAAGACAAAACATTAATAGAGCCCTATATTGAGTGGTCTCAAGATATTATACAAAGAAAGCCGAGACCGGCTTTTTACAATAATCTGATCGTGGCGTATCGAGGAATGGACAACGAAAGCAAAGCGAAGCAAATTCAAGAAGAAGCTGAGTACCTATTTCCCAAACTCGATTTTTCAAAAGTACGATACTCAAAGGCATCTCAAGCAATTATTACGGACAATAATGATGAATCAAAAAAAGCCGCTGAGTAAGCGGCTTTAGTGATGAGTACCAGTATTTCAATACCCTAAAGCGTATCTTCTAACGCCTTGAGGCAGAGTGCTACATTTTCATCACGAGCTCCATATCCCATTAACCCAATTCGCCAAGCTTTACCCGCTAGAGCCCCGAGCCCAGCGCCTATCTCTAGGTTGTACTTTTCTAGTAAAGTGGCACGTACGCTAGCCTCATCGATACCTTCAGGTATGTATACTGCATTCAGCTGTGGCAAACGTGAACCTTCTTCGACGACAAATTCAAACCCTAAACTTTCTAGCCCACTTTTGAGCTTATTGTGCATCGCTTTGTGTCTTGCCCATGCGCCTTCAAGTCCTTCTGTTTTTAGCTTCAATAGAGCTTCATGAAGTGCGTATAAGCTATTGACTGGGGCAGTATGATGATAGCTTCTCTTGCCCTCCCCACTCCAATACCCCAAAACCAAACTCTGATCTAAAAACCAACTCTGTACGGGTGTACTGCGCTGCGTAATCTTCTGAACAGCGGCTTGAGAAAAAGTTAATGGTGACAATCCAGGCACACATGACAAACACTTCTGACTACCTGAATACACAGCGTCAAGCCCCCACTCATCAACGTATAATGGCACTCCACCCAAAGACGTAACCGCATCGACTATCGTCAACGCGCCATGCTGTTTGGCGATACTTGCGAGCGCTTGGGCATCAGAGCAAGCACCTGTAGATGTTTCAGCATGAACAAATGCGAGTACTTTAGCATCGGGATGCTGGTCAAATGCGGCCTGCACTTTTTGTACGCTTACAGGCTCACCCCACTCATCATCGACAATAACTGCATCTCCACCACATCGAAGAACATTTTCTCTCATTCGTTCTCCAAAAACGCCATTTCGACACACAATGACTTTGTCACCGGGTTCAACCAAATTGACAAAGCAGGCTTCCATACCCGCACTACCCGGTGCTGATATCGCGATGGTGAATTCATTTTTTGTTTGAAAAGCGTATTTCAAAAGCTGCTTTAGTTCATCCATCATATTGATAAACAGCGGATCGAGATGACCAACCGTTGGGCGACCGATCGCTTGAAGAACTTCGGGATACACATCTGACGGACCTGGTCCCATTAAAATGCGTCTTGGTGGGTTAAAGCTTGTTATTGTCATAGGTGTTCTCATTTTATTGTAATTGTAGGTTTAAAAAATTGTATACAAGTCTTACTGTACAAATTTTACTCTAATGCATCAATTGGGCTTAGGTCGAGCGTCTAGAACTCAATTTTTACATAGCCAATATCACAAAATAACAAATTCACGCTTTGTGATTGACATTTTGGTCATAAAACCGTTCAATAAACGGGCTTTCTAGCAGAAGAGGAGCATTGCCCAGGCAGGTGTGGTGTGGAACCCCAATTCCAATACACTTCACTCAGGGGGAGCAGTGCCGAGATGATGATTCATTGCGGGTGAATTACACATCGGGCGTGTAGGTTGAATCCTACCGACTGTCACCAACAAGGTGAAGAGCTTCTGAGGTGCGCATTCCTTTCTTATGCTTTCCCTCTGCTCTACGTAATCTCTCTTCAACATCGGATGTTAAGTAGTCCTTTTGACTACTGTGTCGTTATTCTTGGACGTATTTTGGGAGACAGTGCTTTGAATGAGAACAAAGCCACTAGCGCATTTAATGTAGCGAAATTTGGCGGAACCAGTGTTGCAAACTTTGAGGCAATGAGCCGCTGTAGCACGATTATAGAAAACAACCCAAATACGCGGTTGATTGTAAGCAGCGCCTGCTCAGGCGTGACAAACCTACTTGTTGAACTTGCGAATGGCGTTCAAGAAGCAAGTAAGCGTCAAGAATTGATAAAGCAGATCACAGATATACATCATCAAATTTTAGATCAGCTTGCGGATCCTGCGCATGCAGAAAAACAAGTCCACACCATTTTAGATTCTGTCGCTAGCGCAGCTGAAGCGGCATCATTCCAATCAAGTGAGAAGTTGACCGATCATTTAGTGTCATGCGGCGAGCTAATGTCTACGCACATTCTGACTCAATTAATGAAAGAGCGCGGTATCGATGCCGTCCGATTTGATATTCGTGATGTCATGCGTACAGATTCAGTTCATGGAAAAGCGCAACCAGAATTAGAAGAAATCTCTCGTCTGGCACAAGAAAAATTGGTTCCTCTTTGTCGTCAGCATGTGGTCGTAACACAAGGTTTTATCGGCTCGGATACGGATGGAAACACCACGACTTTAGGGCGAGGTGGAAGTGATTACAGTGCCGCATTAATTGCAGAAGCAGTTGAAGCTGCGGGGCTTGAAATTTGGACAGATGTTCCAGGTATCTACACTACTGATCCTCGAATAGCATCTAAAGCGAGCCCAATTCCTGAAATCAGCTTCAGTGAAGCATCAGAAATGGCGAATTTTGGTGCCAAAATTTTACACCCATCAACTTTGCTGCCAGCACTTCGTCATCAAATACCTGTTTTTGTTGGCTCATCAAAAGCACCTGAGAAAGGTGGAACTTGGATTCGTCAGCAAGTAGAGAGTGCGCCCCTATTTCGCGCACTAGCATTGCGCTGTAATCAAACCATGGTGACGTTACGTAGCCCAAATATGTTCCAGGCATACGGCTTTCTTGCTGATGTGTTCCAAATTCTCGCTAAATACAAAATCTCGGTTGATTTAATAACTACATCCGAGGTCAGCGTTTCGCTCACTCTTGATCAAACCAATACGAGTGGTGGTGCACCAGAATTGCCTGCTGAAGCTAGGCGTGAGTTAGAAGAATTGTGTACAGTCGATATAGAACATAATTTATGTTTGGTGGCTCTTATTGGAAACAATATGAAAGAGAGCAAAGGCTACGCGAAACAAGTATTCAGTACGCTGGAAGACTTCAATTTACGTATGATCTGTTATGGTGCAAGTGCTCATAACCTTTGCTTCTTATTGCACGAATCTGTGTCTAAGAAAGCCGTACAAGCACTCCATCAAGAGCTTTTTGAAAAGTAACCTTTAAACTAAAAAAGGGTTGGCAAATGCCAACCCTTTCTCAATTTATTGCGTATCTATCAGTTAAGATTAGGCCCAAGCCATTTTTCAGCCTCTTCCCACTCCCATCCTTTTCTTTCTGCGTAGTCTTTTGCTTGATCTTCTTGGATCTGTGCAATAGCAAAATAGCGTGAATCTGGATGCGAGAAGTACCAACCCGATACTGACGCTCCAGGCCACATTGCGTAACTCGTGGTTAGCGACATGTCGATTGCCTCTTCAACTTTAAGCATTTCCCACAACGTACCTTTCTCAGTGTGCTCGGGACAAGCAGGATAGCCTGGTGCAGGTCGAATACCTTGATATTTTTCACGAATCAAATCTTCATTACCCAAATTTTCATCCTTTGCGTAACCCCAGATTTCTTTCCGCACCTGTTCATGAAGATATTCAGCAAATGCTTCTGCTAATCGATCTGCCACTGCTTGAATCATAATGGCGTTGTAATCGTCTCCTTGCGCTTTATACGCGTCAGCAAGCTCTCGCTCCCCGATACCACCTGTTACAGCAAATGCACCAATCCAATCTTTCTTACCGCTGGATTTTGGTGCGATATAGTCAGACAAGCAGTAGTTAAAACCTTTGGGTTTTTCGGTTTGTTGGCGAAGGTTATGAAGCATATGTGCAACTTCCGTTCGGCTTTCATCCGTGTACACTTCAATATCATCCCCAACACTTGCAGCTGGGAATAGAGCACACATACCTCGAGCTTTCAGCAAACCTTCACTTTCAACACGATCCAACAAATCATTGGCATCTTTAAACAATCGCTGTGCTTCTTCACCCACTTCTTCATGTTCAAATATTGCAGGGTATTTACCTACCAACGACCACGTCATAAAGAAAGGGGTCCAGTCTATGTATTTACGTAGAGTGGCTATTTCAAAATCATCAAACACATGGACACCAGGCTTAGCTGGAAATGGAGGCGTGTAAGTCCCCCAATCAATCGCTACCCGATTATCTCGCGCTCTCTCGATGGTCACAGGTTTAGTTCTAGGCTTCTTACGGTTGTGCTGGTCACGAACTCGAACGTAATCTGCATCCAACTTTTCAACAAAACCTGGATACAACTCATTAGATAACAAAGAAGTACACACACCAACCGCACGTGAGGCATTATTCACGTACACCACGGGCTTGTGATAATTCTGTTCAATTTTTACTGCAGTATGCGCTTTGGAAGTCGTTGCACCACCAATAAGAAGTGGCAATTCAAAACCCTGTCGTTCCATTTCTTTGGCAACATGAACCATTTCATCCAAAGAGGGTGTAATAAGACCAGATAGCCCAACAATATCAACGTTTTCTTCTTTGGCGACTTTAAGGATTTTCTCGCAAGAAACCATCACACCGAGATCAATGATTTCATAGTTATTACATTGCAGTACAACGCCTACGATATTCTTACCAATATCATGAACATCCCCTTTTACCGTCGCCAACAGTATCTTTCCGTTTGTCGAACCGGCTTGTTTAGAGGCGTTAATGTAAGGCTCTAAGTGTGCAACAGCCTGTTTCATAACACGGGCCGATTTCACCACCTGAGGAAGGAACATTTTACCTTCGCCAAACAGATCACCCACCACGTTCATACCATCCATTAAGGGGCCTTCGATCACTTCAAGAGGTTTGGTCGCGTTTTGACGGGCTTCTTCCGTGTCATCAACGATGAACTCTGTAATCCCCTTAACTAAGGCGTGTTCTAATCGCTTCTCAACAGGGTAGCTTCGCCATTCAAGCGCTGAAGCATCTTCCTCTTTACCTACGCCCTTTCCAGCAAACTCAGCAGCGATATCGAGTAAACGCTCTGTACCATCATCACGACGGTTTAGAACCACATCTTCAACAGCTTCTCGAAGTTTTTCTGGAACGTTATCATAAACCTCAAGTTGACCGGCGTTAACAATACCCATATCCATACCGTTTTTGAAACAGTGATATAGGAACACGGCGTGGATGGCTTCACGAACGTAGTTGTTACCTCTAAAGGAGAAGGAAACGTTGGACACACCACCTGAAATCATAGCGTGTGGCAATTTTTGTTTAATATCACCAACAGCTTCGATGAAATCAACCGCGTAGTTATTGTGTTCTTCTATACCCGTTGCAACCGCGAAAATATTGGGGTCAAAGATAATGTCTTCTGGCGGAAAACCAATTTCGCCAACCAGAATGTTGTAGGCATTGGTACAGATTTCAAGCTTGCGTTCGCGTGTTTCAGCCTGACCCACTTCGTCAAACGCCATTACGACTACTGCGGCACCGTATCGTCGAATTAACTTAGCCTGTTCCAAGAATTTCTCTTTCCCTTCCTTTAGGGAAATAGAGTTAACAATACCTTTACCTTGAATGCATTTTAGACCCGCTTCGATCACTTCCCATTTGGAGGAATCAACCATTATCGGAACTTTGGATATTTCTGGCTCAGAAGCACAAAGGTTCAAGAATCGGACCATACAGGCTTCCGCATCGAGCATCCCTTCATCCATGTTGATATCGATGATTTGCGCACCGTTTTCAACTTGCTGACGCGCCACATCTAGCGCTTCATCATAGAGTTCTTCTTTGATGAGGCGTTTGAAACGAGCGGAACCCGTTACATTAGTTCGTTCACCAACGTTAACGAATAAGGTATCTTTCGCTATCGTTAAAGGCTCAAGACCAGATAAACGACATGCCACAGGTATAGTCGGCAACTTACGAGGAGGTACACCTTCGCAGGCTAATGCCATTTGGCGAATGTGTTCTGGCGTAGTACCACAGCAACCCCCAACTAGGTTGAGGAACCCTGCTCTCGCCCATTCACCAATATGTTCAGCCATATCTTCCGGTGATAGATCGTACTCACCAAAAGCATTAGGTAGCCCCGCATTAGGGTGAGCAGACACACTGCACTCTGAAATACGTGAAAGCTCTTCAACGTATTGACGCAGTTCATCTGGACCCAACGCACAGTTCAGACCAAAAGAAATGGGGTTAACATGTCTTAGCGCATTGTAAAAACCTTCCGTAGTTTGACCAGAAAGTGTACGTCCAGACGCGTCGGTGATCGTACCTGAAATCATAACGGGTAATTCAATACCCATTTCTTCAAATACAGATTCAACAGCAAATGCACATGCTTTAGCGTTCAACGTATCAAAAATAGTTTCAAGAAGAATGAGGTGTGAACCACCTTTGATGAGTGCGCGCGTCGATTCAGAATACGCTTCGACTAACTCGTCGAAACTCACGTTGCGATATCCAGGATCATTTACGTCAGGGGAGATCGAACACGTTCGGTTAGTTGGACCAAGAACGCCAGCAACATAGCGTGGTCTGTCTGGGGTTTTTGCCGTCCATTCATCAGCCGCTTCTCTTGCCAACTTCGCCGCTTCGAAGTTGATCTCTTCGCTCAGGCTTTCCATATCATAGTCAGCCATTGCAATGGTAGTTGCATTGAATGTGTTGGTTTCTAATATGTCGGCACCTGCTTCAAGATACTGACTGTGTATGTCTTTAATAAGCTGAGGCTGAGACAAAACTAAAAGGTCATTGTTCCCTTTTAAATCACAGTGCCAATCGGAAAAACGCTCACCGCGATAATCCTCTTCTTCCAACTTTAAGTCCTGAATCATGGTACCCATACCACCATCGATGAGCATAATTCTTCGGGAAAGTTGTTGTTCGATTTGTTGTCTTAAATTGCTTCCAGCCACACTACAGCCTCATTCCTTATCTTTGCTCTCATCCTACCATACATCCAATAGAAATCTAGACGTCCAAATCAGTAAATTACCGATCTATCACTGCTGCTTTTTTGCTAAGTAGATGAGCAAAAAAAGTATTTGATATTGTGTCAAAGTAGGAGGAAAATCCGCCAACTACACATTTTGTTACATTTGGAATAACCTGGTTCATGTCTGTCTATTACACCCTGTGCTTTCTTTCCGCAGCGGCAATGCTGATCGCTTTTATAAACAGTAAGATAGGAAAGATGCAGAGCACAATCGCCATCACCGCAGGTGCGCTGCTCTTATCACTGTTCATTATTATTGCAGGTCAAAACGATTGGTTTCACTTAACCAAAGTCGCTGCTGAAACGATGAGTACAATTAATTTTGAAGCGTTTTTGCTCAAAGGCGTATTAGGCTTTCTTTTGTTTGCCGGTGGATTGGGAATAAAGCTTCCTAATATGGAAGATCAAAAATGGGAAATTACCATTTTAGCGCTTGGTGCGACATTATTTTCGACGGCTTTTATCGGCGGAGCGCTCTACCTATTCTGTCAAGTAATTGGTATTCAGTTCGATCTCGTATACTGTTTGCTTTTCGGAGCACTTATCTCACCAACCGATCCCATTGCGGTGCTGGCTATCGTAAAAAAGCTTGATGCACCCAAACGAATCTCAACTCAAATTGAAGGTGAATCCCTTTTTAATGATGGATTTGGTCTCGTCATTTTTGTCACACTTTATACCATGGCATTTGGTACAGAATCCCCTACCATCACAAGTGTTACCTTACTGTTTGCTCAAGAAGCTATTGGCGGCATCGTATACGGGTTTGCCCTTGGGCTACTCTTCCACTATTTAATCAGCGCTACTAACGATCATTCTATGGAGCTCTTATTGACTATAGGAATTCCTACAGCAGGATATGCCTTTGCAGATGTTATTCATGTGTCAGGTCCCTTAGCCATGGTGGTCTCGGGAATTATGATCGGTAACTGGACTCGATTTATTGGTTTTTCAAAAGAGAGTGAAGAGCACCTAGATCATTTCTGGGAGTTGGTCGACGAGTTTTTAAATGGTGTTTTATTCTTACTTATCGGTATGTCTATGCTTCTATTTGAATTCCATCACGAAGATTGGATCCTAATGGCATTTTCCATCCCCCTTGTTTTGACCAGTCGGTATTTGAGTGTTTGGCTATCTTATTTAGGCTTCACTCGATACCGCAGCTATAATTCTTGGTCAGTAAAAATTCTCACATGGGGAGGGCTGAGAGGAGGATTAGCCCTTGCAATGGCTCTATCCATTCCCCCTGGTATTTTGGTGATTCCTGATAAGCTGATAGACGTAAAAGAGATCATTCTTGTAATGACTTATTCTGTTGTTGTATTTTCCATTCTTATACAGGGCTCCACTATTGCCCCAATGATAGAGAAAGCCAAAAAAGAAGAATAAAAACAAAGGGCAGCGATTATGCTGCCCAAATTTTAAAGTCGTTTACTCTTCGTCCTTAGTAAAATTAGCTTCCGAGAAAAGAGACAAGTCATACGGTGTTTGTTGGTAAACGCAGTAGTTTAACCAATTTAGAAATAGCAAATGTCCATGGCTGCGCCAACTGGCATTAGGCTTATTATCGGGGTTGTTGTTTGGGTAGTAATTGACAGGAATCGGCGGCTCCATCCCCTCCCCTAAATCTCTCACGTATTCGTTATGCAGTGTGTGAGAGTCATATTCAGGGTGACCTGTAACAAATACATTTCGCTTGTCTTTCGTTGTAGCCAGGTATACACCGGCAACATCCGATGTTGCCAAAATATCTAAGTCAGTATGCTCCGATAAATATTCTGGCGAGAAATCAGCATATCGAGAGTGTGGCGCTAAGAAAGTATCGTCAAAGCCTCTTAGAACAGGATGGTAAGGCTGTAGAACTTGATGTTGATATACTCCCGACAGCTTTTCTTTTCGGGTACGTTTAGGCAAATTGTACAATAGCTTTAAGCCAGCTTGCGCAGCCCAACATACGTATAACGTTGAGGTTACATGCTCTTTTGCCCAGTTCATGATTGTTTGAAGGTGCTCCCAATAGATTACATCTTCAAATTGAACGAGCCCCAAGGGTGCACCTGTAATAATTAACCCATCAAAGTTTTTGTTTTTCACCATTTCAAACTGGCGATAAAATGTATCTAAGTGCTCTGTTGGCGTGTTCTTACTTGGGCGGTTATCAATTCTTAGTAGCTCTACATCTATCTGTAGCGGGCTATTTGATAAGAGGCGAAGAAACTGCGTTTCCGTTTCAATTTTCTTCGGCATTAAATTAAGAATGAGCACTTTAAGTGGGCGTATTTCCTGCGTCGTTGCGCGAGACTCTGGCATTACGAATATATTTTCGTGCCTAAGTGTATCCAAAGCTGGCAATTGATCAGGAATCTTAATGGGCATCTTACTTTCTCCCTAAAGCGTTTAGACGTCTATATGTCCAGACTATAACAGCCAATACCGTATGTCGAGCAGAAACTCCGCTAGGAGAGCGATTAACTGACAGTGATATTTATACTCATATCATCAAAAGACTCGCCTATAAGCAAAGAGGGGAATACAGCCAAAAGCGGAAGAGAAATATCGGTTTGAATAGGTTGGAGTCAAAGTGATCACAAAGATACTGGTCATCACACCGATTACCTAATCGAGTCGCACAGTAAGCCAGTATTATCAAGATTTAGCTATAGCAGAGTGCTACTAAACAAGTGTGAGGATGGCTGCGCTAACACTCTATTTAGAATCAATGTTTCACCTATTATAAAAATATTGATTCTAAAATTTTTATAACTTGGAATAGTTCACTTAATTATACATAAGCTCGGCTTGTTCATGTTCTAGATTAATATAGATAAGTAACGGAGCGGTCGGGGTCTCACGCAACCGAGACTCGTTCAACCGTAGGTTGAATATATCTTCTTAAACGCAAAAAACCTCAACATTTCTGCTGAGGCTTCTTAAATAAATGGCGGAGTAGCTGGGGTCGCACACGACCGGGGCTCGTTCGACTGTAGGTCGAATATACCTTTCTTAAACGCAAAAAACCTCAACATTTCTGCTGAGGTTTTTCAAATAAATGGCGGAGTGGACGGGACTCGAACCCGCGACCCCCGGCGTGACAGGCCGGTATTCTAACCAACTGAACTACCACTCCGCAGTGGAATACCCGCTTTCATAAGCAGATGTTCAAATTTAAAGCCTGGCGATGTCCTACTCTCACATGGGGATACCCCACACTACCATCGGCTCTATTGCGTTTC
>NZ_PIZL01000056.1:874-2718 GCF_002835515.1 Vibrio sp. vnigr-6D03 | reverse complement strand
AACCCTTGAATTTTCAAAGCGCTATAACACCCGCTTAAGTGGCTGCCAACGCGATACAGCGGCTACCGCATTGCGCCTTAAACACAATAATTTCTGCAAACCAAAAGTGCCACGCGTTGGCAGTCCACTTGAAGCGTTTGTTGTAGAGCAACAAGTAAAAAACTGACTTGGCAATGAAGCACTTAGCTTGCATTCAATGAACTGCATCTTAGCCAACAAAACCGTCTGCAACCAGACCACAGAACCCAAAAACACCGATTCAGTCGAGAATTTAGGAAAGCTAGCCGGAAACCAAACTTCAAAATCTGATGAAGCTGAATAACTTTGAAACCTACAACGACTTGGCTTGCGAGAATTTACCACTTTGATTCAAGCTAAGGAATCGAGCTCAAAAGCACTGAAGCCTGCAATTTTCGACAACCTTATAACCCTTGAATTATCAAAGCGCTATAACGCCCAGTTAAGTAGCCAAAAACGCACAAATGCGGTTTCTGCAAACTACCTTAATCACCAAACCCAACGCAAACTAAAAATGCCACGCGTTTTTGGTCTGCTTGAACTGTTTGTTGTAGCGATACAAGCAAACAGACTTAACTTGGCAATGAAGCACTTAGCTTGCATTCAATGAACTGCATCTTAGCCAACAAAACTTACTGCAACCAGACCACAAAGCCCAAAACACCGATTCAGTCGGAAATTTAGAAAAACGAGCCAAGAGCAAAGCTTCAAAATTCGGTGGACCTAATTGGTTTTGAAAGCTTGCAGCAACTTGGTTTACTGAGAATTTTCCACCTTGGATATGGTTGAGGAATCGAACTCAGAAACACTGAGGTCAGCAATTTTCGAATACCTTACAACCCTTAAATTATCAAAGCGCTATAACGCCGCGTTAAGTGGTGAGCAACGCTACCACCCTACCTAAACCATTGTGACATAAACACTTAAACTGAAGTAAGTCGAAAATGCCAAGCGTTGGGAATCCGTCTTAAACGCTTTGTTATGCATTTTCTGGAGGCGCACCATCGAACTGAGGCACCCCATCAGCGATTAGTTCCCACGAAGCCTTAGAGTCAACGTATATATGGCGACTGAGCTGTATTTGAGGGTCACCGTTTATGCAGCCTAACGTAACACCGTGAACATGACCCTTGTACACGCCAACTAATGTGGAACCGCACTTGGAGCAAAACTGAAGTCCAAAACCATGCTCACCGATATATGAAGTTAGTAGCCCTTCCCCACATACCCATTCAAACTCACCCTCTTTAACAAGAGCATACGCTGAAGCCTGTGAGCTAAATGCTTTACGACATCGAGAGCAATGACAAGAACGGGCATCATGGAGACCACCGTCAATCTTGTACTTGATTTCGCCACAGAAACACTCGCCTGTAATCGTCATAACACCTCCTTATGCATAACGCCCAGTTAAGTAGCCAAAAACGCACAAATGCTGCTTCTGCAAACTACCTTAAACACAAAACTCACCGCAAGCTAAAAATGCCACGCGTTTTTGGTCTGCTTGAACTGTTTGTTAGAGCGATACAAACAAAAAACTCGCTTGGCAATGAAGCACTTAGCTTGCATTCAATGAAAGGCATCTTAACCAACAAAATCTTCTGCAGCCAGACCACTGAACTCAAAACACCAACTCTGTCGTGAATTTAGGAAAACGAACCGATAGCCAAGCTTCGAAATTTAGTGAACCCAATTAGCTTTGAAAGCTTGCAGCGACTTGGTTTACGACGACTTTTCCACCTTGATACTGGTTGAGGAATCAAACTCAAAAACACTGAAGCCAGCAATTTTCGAATTCCTTACAAACCTTGAATTATCAAAGCGCT
>NZ_PIZL01000056.1:0-844 GCF_002835515.1 Vibrio sp. vnigr-6D03 | reverse complement strand
GTTGTTTGTCGGTTTGAAGCTTTTGTTATATGAATTGTTCAGTAAATACGAACATGCCCCACTTGAGCATAAGAGCTACCCGCCCAAATTGGGGTACACTTGTCCACAACGTATACATCAACATCTTTTTGAGACGCAGATGCAGTCAAAAACAATGAGAACCAAGACTTCTCCTTGCTAGAATCAAAAACTACATGACCGGCATCAGGGAGATGACCGCCATTAACACTGCACTTCCCAGGATTATTAAATGATGAAAAGCGAACTAAGGTCTGCGTTTCAGTCAATGTGAAAATTCCTGTTACTTTAACCTTTCCTGTCCAACCTGCTGCTGCACTTACAGATTGGGATATTAAGATTAATACTATAAAAAATATCGATTTCTTCATTTAGGTCTCCTTCATATAACACCTGCTTAAGTGGCTGCCAATGTAATACAACGGCTACCGCATTGCACCTTAAACACAATTATTACTGCAAACCGAAAGTGCCACGCGTTGGCAGTCCGCTTGAAGCGTTTGTTGTAGAGCAACAAGTAACAAACTCTCTTGGCAATGAAGCACTTAGCTTGCATTCAATGAACAGTATCTTAGCCAACAAAACCTTCTGCAATTAGTCCACAATACCCAAAACACAGAATCAGTCGAGAATTGAGAAGAGCAAACCGAAAGCCAAATTTCAAAATTTGATTGAATTGAGAGATTTTAGGAAAACATACAGCAGCTTGGCTTGTGAGGATTTTCCACCTTGATAATGGTTGAGGAGCCGAACTTTCCAGCAATGAAGCCAACAATGATCGAAAGCCTTACAACCCCTAAATTACAAAAGCGCTATAACGCCCAGT
>NZ_PIZL01000055.1:226-3671 GCF_002835515.1 Vibrio sp. vnigr-6D03 | reverse complement strand
GGAAAGCTAGCCGGAAACCAACCTTCAAAATCTGATGAAGCTGAATAGTTTTGAAACCTACAACGACTTGGCTTGCGAGAATTTTCCACCTTGGATTTGGTTGAGGAATCAAACTCAAAAAGACTGAAGCCAGCAACTTTCGAGAACCTGACAACCCTTGAATTATCAAAGCGCTATAACGCCAGCTTAAACCGCAAACAACGCACAAAACAAGCCGCTGCATGACGCCTTAAACACTAAATTCANNTTAGAGCGATACAAACAAAAAACCCGCTTGGCAATGAAGCACTTAGCTTGCGTTCAATGAACTGCATCTTAACCAACAACACTTTCTGCAACCAGACCACAGAACCCAAAACACCGATTCAGTCGAAAATTTAGGAAAACGAACCGATAGCCAAGCTTCGAAATTCAGCGAACCGTATTGATTTTTTAAAGCTAGCAACGACTTGGATTGCGACGACTTTTCCACCTTGATACTGGTTGAGGAATCAAACTCAAAGACACTGAAGCCAGCAATTTTCGAGAGCCTTACAACCCTTTAATTATCAAAGCGCTATAACGCCGCGTTAAGTGGTGAGCAACGCTACCACCCGACCTAAACCATTGTGCCGTAAACACTAAAGCTGAATCAAACCGAAAATGCCAAGCGTTGGGAATCCGTCTTAAACGCTTTGTTATGCGATTTTTACGCTATATCGCAAAGTTCTATCATACTCACTAATCTCCTGGGCACTCCAACGTTTTGTATTGTCTCTTGCTTCTCTAAATACTCAGTTTCTCCACGAAATGATATATACCATTTACAATGCTCTGGCAGATTTGCGTAGACTTGCTGAAAATAAGGTAAATCCACCTCAGACAAAGAGTGACCAAGTACAAACACATTGTCTATAGAGTCTAAAGATGTAAAGAAGTATGAGTGGCTCTCAATAACGCTAGCTGTATTTTTGAAGGAGTTAACATAGTAGCCATAAACTTCTTCAAGCCCTTGCTCGTAGGCATAATCGAAATTGTCAGACATATACTCATACCATCTATCAAGGTCTTCAGGACTCACGTTTTCTGGTGGTTTCTCTGGAACAACTTTAAATTCGTTGGGATCAATACCATGTCCCAATATCAAGGGTGCAGAAAAATCAGAAGCTTTGCCATGAATATATGTAATGTTCGATTGAGGCACTGAATAGTGTTTTTCGAGTGTATCACTGTAGTTAAAGCTCAGAAACTTCGCATTTGGCTGCAAAGTAAGCTTCAATTTACTATCAACTCGATTATCTGAAGTAGCAGATAGAATAAACTTTCTAAACTCTTCACATAACCCGCGAGTTAGTACGCCTACTTTATTCTGAACTTCGATGGAGAAAGAATACCAATCTCTATCTCTAAATTCGTCGCTTGATATAACCGGAAGATAGTCACTTAGATCTTCTAATAAAGCTTCTTTGTCAAAGTTAGCTAAACTCTCTTCAAAGTTAGCCCACAAGTCTACCCCATTTTCTTGGTAGTAGTAGCAATGAATAAGATCTAAGAGATCGGGGCTATGCGCTTGTAAGTACTCAGCAAAATTTGAGTATCTAGTATTAAACCCATGGTGTAGATCAAACCCATTGCCAATGATGTACAGACTGTTCAATTTCACCATCCTCTCGAAATCGCATAACGCCGCATTAAGGTGTGAGCGACGCTTGGCTATACTTGAGCGAAGCGAAACTGCCAAGCGTTGCGAATCACTCTTAAATGCTTTGTTATGTACGTTGTTCAATCAGTGTAGAGATATGTCCCCACAACGCTTTCTTGCGCTCCAACTCGACTAAATCAAAGCGCTTGATACCTTGTATGGCTTCTGTTTTAGAATCTGGCACAAATTTACCTTCAAGAGGATGACTATCTGCCCCATAGATAGGCTCGCGTACGTTATTAAACTGGTCTGCTGTAATGTCTATCACCCGACCATCTACTTCAACCCAGTAATGATGTTCATCGGATGAATGTTTGTAACCATGAACAACCAAGAACTCTTTATCTGGGAACTTTTGAGCAAGCAATGCAGCCAAGAAATATGAAGCGCTTTCACAGCTATTTTTGGGAAAGCTGTAGAAAAAAGGCAGATCAATATTTTCCTTGTTCTCTAAAAAGATTTCTCTCACCATTTTCGAAAATTCGTACATTTTTCCTCCTAGTACATAACGCCCAATTAAGGTGCGACAACGCTATAACACCCAAGCTAAACCACTGCACCGTAAACACAAATTTCAAACCGGAGTAAACTCGCCACGCGTTGGGAGTCACTCTTAAATTGTTTGTTATATTGCCCGCACGACAGAGCCAAGTTTAGCGCCAAGGTGCTGAATTGGTTACAAATCTACTGGCTTTGGACTCAGAAGTAAAATGGATAGTTCGAAACTCAATCATAGACAACAAAACGCACTTGGCTAAGAAGCGAAATTAGCTAAAACTGGAGCAATTCGATTAGCCAGAATGACAAAGAATTCGAGCGAGAAACCTAACGACAAAGTGCGCTGAAGCCACAATTTCCAATAAAGTCCCCACGAAAGAGAAGCCGCGCAAAATGAACTTGAGCCAGCAAAACTTACTAACGAGGAGACTTGCGTGACGTTGCTGCTAATTAACCGACGCACCTTCTACGTGCGATGGTCATTTTGATGGCAATTTTCACGAAAAGAACAGGTGTGTAGCTCGAACGCAGAACAAAGATAAACGGATAATTTAACCCTTTGAATCCTATGCAATATAACGCCCAATTAAGGTGCGACAACGCTATAAAACCTGAGCTAAATCATTGCACCGTAAACACTAAATTCAAATCGGAGTGAAATCGGCAAGCGTTAGGAGTCACTCTTAAATTGTTTGTTATATTGCCCGCACGATAGAGCCAAGTTTAGCGCCAAGGTGCTGAATTGGTTACAAATCTACTGGCTTTGGACTCAGAAGTAAAACGGATAGTTCGAAACTCAATCATAGACAACAAAACGCACTTGGCTAAGAAACGAAACTAGGCAAAATTTGAATGGTTCAGTTAGCCAGAATGGCAAAGAATTAGAGCGAGAAACCTGACGGCAAAGTGCGCTGAACCACGATTTTCAATTTAGCTTCCACTAAAAAGAAGCCGCGCAAAAAGAACTTGAGCCAGCGAAACTTACTAACGAGGAGACTTGCGTGACGTTGCTGCTAATTAACCGACGTAATTTCTACGTGCGATGGGCATTTTGATGGCAACTTTCACGAAACGAACAGGTGTATAGTTTGAACGCAGAACAAAGATAAACGGATAATTTAACCCATTGAATCATATGCAATATAACGCCCAGTTAAGTAGCCAAAAACGTACAAATGCGGTTTCTGCAAACTACCCTAAACACAAAACTCAACGCAAACTAAAAATGCCACGCGTCTTTGGTCTGCTTGAACTGTTTGTTAGAGC
>NZ_PIZL01000055.1:0-173 GCF_002835515.1 Vibrio sp. vnigr-6D03 | reverse complement strand
GCCGGAAACCAAACTTCAAAACCTCATGAAGCTGAATGGTTTTGAAACCTACAACGACTTGGCTTGCGAGGATTTACCACCTTGATTCAGGTTAAGGAATCGAACTTAAAAACACTGAAGTCAGCAATTTTCGAGAGCCTTACAACCCTTTGATTATCAAAGCGCTATAACGC
>NZ_PIZL01000054.1:822-3645 GCF_002835515.1 Vibrio sp. vnigr-6D03 | reverse complement strand
AGGAATCGAACTCAAAAAGACTGAAGCCAGCAACATTCGAGAACCTTACAACCCTTGAATTTTCAAAGCGCTATAACGCCAGCTTAAACCGCAGACAACGCACAAAACAAGCTGCTGCATTACGCCTTAAACACTAAATTCACCGCAAGCTAAAAATGCCACGCGTTGTTTGTCGGTTTGAAGCTTTTGTTATGTGCTACAGGTAGCGGGCAAATGAAACCATTTCTAAGCCACTATGACAAGTCCCTGTACCGGTAATAAATAAACTAGCATTTGAAGCCTTTGCAGCCAAAGCTATACTCAAAAGTGCTTTACCACCAGAGCTGTCTAATGAAAATATCATCCGACCTTGAGTATCAGTGGCGCAACTTGGTCTGCTGGAAGAAATTCTATCCAATTTAATCACACCATAATTGCTATTTTGCCCTGAGATTACATTAGTCTGAACATATTCTATTTTACCTGTAACATCTCCACTCCATGCAGAAAAAGATAAAAGATTAAAAATCATTAAAAACATCAAGTTAAAATATTTCACTATATAAACCCCTCACTTGCACATAACGCCCTGTTAAGGGGTGAGCAACGCAATACCAAAGCCGCCGCATACTACCTTAAACACTAAAATCAACGCATAGTAAAAATGCCACGCGTTGCGAATCCCTCTTGAACAGATTGTTATGTTGTGGTTTCAACTATTCCACGATTCCTACCATATATGGTTCTCGTTCATCACTATAAGTGCATGCTCCATCTACGACTATCATATTGGGATTGTGTAAGTATTCCACTGCGTCTCGTACAATTGGAATTTCAGCATGACAATGCTTACAGTTCGGACCACGATTTGGCGCAAATTGACCACCACAACTGCATTTAGGCAATGTATTCGTTATTTGTTCAAGAATAGCTTGAGACTTATCAGACCAAACTAGACGTTGATCCGATACTCTATGAATAACATTGGAGCATGTATCACAGTAGAAGTGAGGAAAACATTGACTCATTCCACTCGATCGCCATGCCGGTGTGAGCCCATCACACTGATTGCATCTGAGGTCACCTACCCATTGTAAAGCTCTTGAATATTCAACAATTTTCATCGACAACTCCTTCGTCTGACTGAAAACAACATAACGCCAGCTTAAACCGNNGTTGTTTGTCGGTTTGAAGCTTTTGTTATGTTTTAGTAGATAACTGAGTAGCGTACTTGGCACTCATTGGACCCATCCTCTACCCTTAAATATACGTCATTGTTAGCTGCTTTTGCTGTTAACAACATGCTATACATTTCTTGAAAATGTGGATTGGTTCTTTTTAAGACAAAATACACTCCTTCACTCATTGTACAACTTACAACCCTTGGGTCTGAGCCATGAGATATGCCTGGAGGCGGTACTTTTATATCACCAGATGGATGCAAGTAGATGCTTTCAATTTTTCCTATGCAACCTAATTTCTGACACCCTTTGAATGGTGGCTCTCCCGCAATGGCCACCAAAGGGAAGAACAATAGTATAAAAATAAATCTAAACATCTTAATCCTTAATATCTATCAATAAATTAAACAATGTTAATATGAAACATATAACGCACCTAAAACATAACGCCTTGCTAAGTAGTGCTGACGCCTAATTCACCAAGCCTACATTACTTCAAACCAAAAATGCCACACGTATTAGCATCTACTTGAGCAATTTGTTATGAAAAGGCGCTAAACCGTGCCACTAAACTCAAAGCCAACATCTTAGCCTCTGAAATAAGCGCCGGCTGCTGACCCACTAATATTACCAAGAAATCACTTTCAGAATATACGAAAAATGAGGTAACAAAGAAGAGCCGAACGATGAACTTATGGTGAAGGTAATTGCCATAGCTCGAACCTACTGAAATGCACAATGTTACTTGGCATATTACCCCTTTTGATGATTTCAAATAGGCAAGCAGCAAAGAAACTGCAAACTTGAAACGAGATAATTAACCGAGTTTACACTGTGATTTTGCAGCCTTTGATAAACAAACCTACCTTGAAAAACCACGTTAAACAGTAGCTTCATAACGCCCAATTAACTAGCCAAAAACGTACAAATGCCGTTTCTGCAAACTACCCTAAACACTAAACTCACCGCAAACTAAAAATGCCACGCGTTTTTGGTCTGCTTGAATTGTTTGTTAGGTGTGATTTTAAGAACGCCCATATTTTTTATTCTGGAATTCTCGACGTTGCTTAGTAATTTCATACAACACTATCCCACTTGAAGTAGCTAAGTTTAAGCTCTCTATGATGCCGTACATCGGAATATTGACACAAAAATCAGATGAACTAATAACTCTATCACTTAACCCTTTAGATTCGTTACCAAACCATACAGCTAAACGTTTTTGCGTGTAATCACCTTGGCTGAGGTCGACGTTAACTTTACCCTTTATATGGGGAGATGTAGCCACTGAGAGAAATTTTTTACTCTCCAAATACTCCAAACAAGATTTTGTTGAATCAAATCTTTTTACAAAGCTCCACTTAACAGCCGATACAGAAGGCTTAACAAGTGGATTCCAATGACGCATATCTTGCCAATCGTCAGGTAAGTCACCCGATTCATCTACGATATATACTTTTTCAGCACCTAAGGCATTCACGTTTCGTACTACAGAACCAATATTTTTAAGCGACTTAGGGTTTTCTAATACCACGATTAGATTTTTGCACCTGAAATCCTTTATTTCATCCGCTCTTTTTCTCAAAGCACTTTTATCGTTATTTTCTTCCGACACTAAATATTCCCTCCAAGCACCTAACGCCAGCTTAAACCGCAGACAACG
>NZ_PIZL01000054.1:0-624 GCF_002835515.1 Vibrio sp. vnigr-6D03 | reverse complement strand
GATTCAGTCGAGAATTTAGCAAACGAGTCGAGAGCCAAGCTTCAAAATTCAGTGAACCGAATTGAATTTGAAAGCTTGCAGCAACTTGGTTTGCAGAGGATTTTCCACCTTGATACTGGTTGAGAAATCAAACTCAAAAACACTGAAGCCAGCAATTTTCGATAACCTTACAACCCTTGAATTATCAAAGCGCTATAACGCCAGCTTAAACCGCAGACAACGCACAAATCAAGCCGCTGCATTACGCCTTAAACACTAAAATCACCGCAAACTAAAAATGCCACGCGTTGTTTGTCGGTTTGAAGCTTTTGTTAGAGCGATACAAGCAAAAAACTCACTTGGCAATGAAGCACTTAGCTTGCATTCAATGAACAACATCTTAGCCAACAAAACCTTCTGCAACCAGACCACGAAACCCAAAACACCGATTCGGTCATAAATTTAGAAAAACGAGCCAAGAGCAAAGTTTCAAAACTCGGTGAACCTAATTGGGTTTGAAAATTTACAGCAACTTGGTTTGCGGTGGTTTTTCCACATTTGATACTGTTTGAGAAAACGAATTCAAAAACACTGAAACCAGCAACTTTCGAAATCCTTACAACCCTTGAATTATCAAAGCGCTAT
>NZ_PIZL01000053.1:0-2582 GCF_002835515.1 Vibrio sp. vnigr-6D03 | reverse complement strand
ACTTTTTCTTGAATAACACTAAGGGATGTAGATTTAACTAAATGCCACCCATCACATCTTTCACCCCAAACGTAGTGCTCTGCATTTTCACGAGATATGACTGTCAAATTTCCTCCTAGAGCCTAACGCCCAGTTAAGTAGCCAAAAACGCACAAATGCTGCTTCTGCAAACTACCCTAACCACTAAACCCAACGCAAACTAAAAATGCCACGCGTTTTTGGTCTGCTTGAACTGTTTGTTAGAGCGATACAAACAAAAAACCCGCTTGGCAATGAAGCACTTAGCTTGCATTCAATGAAAGGTATCTTAACCAACAAAATCTTCTGCAACCAGTCCACGAAACCCAAAACGCCAATTCAGTCGAGAATTTAGGAAAACGCACCAAGAGCAAAGCTTCAAAACACAGCGAACCGAATTGATTTTGAAAGCTTGCAGCAACTTGGATGACGACGACTTTTCCACCTTGATGCTGGTTGAGGAATCAAACTCAAAGACACTGAAGCCAGCAACTTTCGAAATCCTTAAAACCTTTGAATTATCAAAGCGCTATAACGCCGCATTAAGGCGTGAGCGGCGCTTGGCTATACTTGAGCGAAACGAAACTGCCAAGCGTTGCGAATCACTCTTAAATGCTTTGTTATGCATTTATGATACTAGCTAGTGTGTCTGATGCTTTTAAACTATTTATCAACGTAACCTTATAGTTATCTCCAGAAGCCCCTTGCCCAATTGGCAAAGCGCCAAAACGTCTTAAGTGCAGTTGAAATAATTGTGACTCAATACTCTTTCTAGCAACTTTGTTTCTCTGGCTATCAAGGACGTATATTTCTAGTTTCAACTTTTTACCAAGCCAGTAATACCTTGAGATCGTGAAATTAGTACCGGTATCACCGCCAATGTTTTCTTCTGTGCTTATATGCTGACTAAATCGTGTACCTGTTTTTCGTTCTCTGCCAGCTTCTCCAATATAGATGATAGAACCATCTTGGCTTGGGTAATTAATAACCTCATCAACCAATGAATAAACGTAAATTAAATCAACACCATCACCCAGCATCGCTTCATTTTTCAATGATAGAAGCTTTTTTCTATCTTCTAGTGTCCCTTTCTGAATCGTTAACTCTAAATCTGGCTTTCCACCAGAAAGTAGTCTAATCATGAAAACTCCCGAAATGCATAACGCCAGCTTAAACCGCAAACAACGCACAAAACAAGCCGCTGCACTGCGCCTTAAACACTAAATTCACCGCAAACTAAAAATGCCACGCGTTGTTTGTCGGTTTGAAGCTTTTGTTAGAGCGATACAAGCAACAAACTCGCTTGGCAATGAAGCACTTAGCTTGCATTCAATGAACGGCATCTTAACCAACAAAACTTACTGCAACCAGACCACAGAACCCAAAACACCGATTCAGTCGAGAATTTAGGAAAGCAAGCCGGAAACCAAACTTCAAAATCTGATGAAGCTGAATGATTTTGAAACCTACAGCGACTTGGCTTGCGAGAATTTACCACCTTGATTCAGGCTAAGGAATCGAACTCAAAAACACTGACGCCAGCAATTTTCGAGAGCCTTACAACCCTTGAATTATCAAAGCGCTATAACGCCTTGCTAAGTGGCTGATAACGCACACCTAACCCAAAGCAACGCACCTTAAACACAAAACCACTTGGAACCAAAAATGCCAAGCGTTAGCAGTCCGTCTTGAGCAATTTGTTAGTTTGCATACCCGACCAAGCCAAAGGCTAGATGCCAAGGTGCTGAATTGATAGCTAAGCTAATGAATTCGAGCGCATAAGTAAACCGAACCGTTCAAAACTCAAACCCCACCAACAAAACGACCTTGGCTAAGAAGCAGCATGAGTTGAAAACCTACAGTTCAACGCGCTTTAAATAAGAAAGGATACTTTCGGAAAACTAGAAAACCAAGTGCGCGATTACCCCACTTTACCGCGAAGTATCAGAAACAAAGAAGAAGCGCACAAGAAATTGCATAAAAGTTAGAGCCAGTAAATGACTACCCCACCACCAACTCTTCCCAAATAGTGCCACCGGAAAGTTCGTGATATTAGAAAACTAGCAGGTGAAAAGCACAGAAACCGAGCAAGCTTTTAGACCCAAAATGCTTTTCTGCCCTTTGCAAACTAACGCCCAGTTAAGTAGCCAAAAACGCACAAATGCTGTTTATGCAAACTACCCTAACCACTAAACCCAACGCAAACTAAAAATGCCACGCGTTTTTGGTCTGCTTGAACTGTTTGTTAGAGCGATACAAACAAAAAACTCGCTTGGCAATGAAGCACTTAGCTTGCATTCAATGAAAAGCATCTTAACCAACAAAATCTTCTGCAACCAGCCCACAAAACCCAAAACACCGATTCAGTCGAGAGTTTAGGAAAACTAGCCGGAAACCAAACTTCAAAATCTGATAAAGCTGAGCAATTTTGAAACCTACAGCGACTTGGCTTACGGAGAATTTCCCACCTTGATTTAGGTTAAGGAATAGAACTCAAAAACACTGAAGTCAGCAATTTTCGAGAACCTTAAAACACTTGAATATTCAAAGCGCTATAACGCCAG
>NZ_PIZL01000052.1:0-2215 GCF_002835515.1 Vibrio sp. vnigr-6D03 | reverse complement strand
CATTCAATGAACAGCATCTTAGCCAACAAAACCCTCTGCAACCAGACCACAAAACCTAAAACGCAGATTCAGTCGAGAATTTAGGAAAGCTAGCCGGAAACCAAACTTCAAAATCTGATGAAGCTGAATAATTTTGAAACCTACAACGACTTGGCTTGTGAGAATTTTCCACCTTGATGCTGGCTATGGAATCGAAATATGAAGCACTGAAGCCAGCAATGTTCGAGAACCTTACCCCCTTTGAACTACCAAAGCGCTATAACGCCCTGTTAAGGTGTGAGCAACGCAATACCGAAGCTCCCGCATACCACCTTAATCACTTAAACCAACGCATAGTAAAAATGCCACGCGTTGCGAATCACTCTTAAACAGTTTGTTAGGGCAATTCGTTAATACGATAGAGTCAAGCTTATATTTGTTAGCTGTGAGGCAACTTTTGAGTCCAAAGGCAAAGGAAACTCAGCTATATCCCAAATAGCATTGAATGCACTCCGACAAAGTCTATTTTGTATATTCATACCTACATTTGTAACTAAACCTTCAGGACTTAAACGGACTGTTAATCTGCACTCTGAGCCCTTGTAACTCTCCTTTTTAGGCAAAGCACTTCGGATCATTTCCATGTATATGCTTCCATACTTTGAAATTTCATTTTTTTCTGGGGTCATATTAGATAATTGACTGAAGATCTGTTCTAACGCAGCTTTTTGCTCTTGCCTTTCTTTCTCGAGAATATCCACTTCTGCTATTGCTGGATTAATATTTGAAAGCAAGAAAAGCGCTAACAAACTAACGAACCTCATAATGTATTATCCTCAATTACGTGTTGCCCTAACGCCCTGTTAAGGTGTGAGCAACGCAATACCGAAGCTCCCGCATACCACCTTAACCACTAAAACCAACGCATAGTAAAAATGCCACGCGTTGCGAATCACTCTTAAACAGTTTGTTATGCTTCCGATAAAAGAGTATCAATTTCAGTAGGGTCGCTTAAGTACATTTGCACCAATTCAAGATTTTCCAACCCTGAGTTGCTTAAGCCAATATCTTCTCGAAGAGATTTATACAAAGCATCTACATGCCGAAATATCGTTAAACTGTCTTGCTCTTCCCCACTATTTTTCCTGTAATCAAGGAAAGCTTGAATCACTTTGGGACCTCCCCAAAGAAGAATTCCATTTTGGAATTTTTCAAACTCATCAAGAATTTTTTGCTGATTTGGCATTTTCTTCTTGTTACTGGCGTTAGTTCCTTGCATAAATGCAGAGACTAATTTTAAAAAGTCATTGTAAATTTCAACTTTCTTTTGGCGATGTGCTTCTTCAATTTCTCTTTCACGGACATGCCTTTGTAAAATAAGCTCTCTTTCGCTTATTTTTTCTTGGACTCTTAACTCACGCTCACTCATCCTTTTTTGAGCAAGTAACTCTCTAGATTTTTGGCTAGAATGGGTAAATATTGCAATTATAAGCCCTGTCGTTAGTGATCCAAATGCCGCAATTATCGCGACAATTATTTTCAAATCCGCATTTCTTAACGAATTAAAGAATAGTTCAGCCAACGACCACAATAAAATACCAATGAGGATACCGGCTAAATATGGAAGTACCCCTTTAATACGATTCACTATCGTTCTCCTCAAATTTGCTTAGGAAGCATAACGCCAGCTTAAACCGCAGACAACGTACAAAACAAGCTACTGCATAGCACCTTAAGCACTTAATTCACCGNNGTTGTTTGTCGGTTTGAAGCTTTTGTTATATCGAATCTACTCATGTTCACGCAAAGCTGAAATTACACAATTCGAATGAGTGTTATCTACAACATAACTTAGTTTTTTACCCCGCGCCTTAGCGGACAATGCATATGAATATAGAGCCTTATCATACTCAGTTCCACTCATATTGATTTGCCCCCTATCATATGAACAATGAGCCGCAAATTGAGGGGAGGCCACATATGCAACTCCATTATTTAAATACAACTCCCAGTTTGTCAGCTTTTGAGTAGGCCAATATCTCTTGGCATTTGCTCCAGCAGCAAACAGTACAGTAAAAATGACTCCTACAATAAATAGCTTGTTTTTCATATCCCCTCCATCATTTTAGATATAACGCCCAGTTAAGTAGCCAAAAACGCACAAATGTTGTTTCTGCAAACTACCCTAAACACAAAACTCACCGCAAACCAAAAGTGCCACGCGTTTTTGGTCTGC
>NZ_PIZL01000051.1:0-4227 GCF_002835515.1 Vibrio sp. vnigr-6D03 | reverse complement strand
AAGAAGCCAAAAAGGCTGAAATGGGGATGCGGTAAACTAGATTAAAAACGAAGCTCACCGCAAGCTTAAATTGTAATGGGGTGGTGGGCAGCGAGAACGATACGTTGTAGCGATACAAACAAACAGACTTAACTTGGCAACGAAGCACTTAGCTTGCATTCAATGAACAGCATCTTAGCCAACAAAACCTTCTGCAACCAGACCACAAAACCCAAAACACCAATTCAGTCGAAAATTTAGGAAAGCTAGCCAGAAACCAAACTTCAAAATCTGATGAAGCTGAATGATTTTGAAACCTACAACGACTTGGCTTGCGAGAATTTACCACCTTGATTCAGGCTAAGGAATCGAACTCAAAAACACTGAAGCCAGCAACATTCGAGAACCTGACAACCCTTGAATTATCAAAGCGCTATAACGCCCAGTTAAGTAGCCAAAAACGCACAAATGCCGTTTCTGCAAACTACCCTAAACACAAAACTCAACGCAAACTAAAAATGCCACGCGTTTTTGGTCTGCTTGAACTGTTTGTTGTAGCGATACAAGCAAACAGACTTTACTTGGCAATGAAGCACTTAGCTTGCATTCAATGAAGTACATCCTAGCTAACAAAACCTTCTGCAGCCAGACCACGAAACCCAAAACGCCAATTCAGTCGAGAATTTAGGTGAACGAGCCGAAAACCAAGCTTCGAAACTCAGCAAACCTAACTGTATTTGAAAGCTTGCAGCAATTTGGATTTCGACGACTTTTCCACCTTGATACTGGTTGAGGAGTCAAACTCAAAAGCACTGAAGCCAGCAATTTTCGACAACCTTACAACCCCTAAATTATCAAAGCGCTATAACGCCAAATTAAGTAGCCAAAAACGCACCCATGCCGCTTCAGCAAACCACCATAATCACAAAACTTAACGCAAACTAAAAGTGCCACGCGTTTTTGGTCTGCTTGAATTTTTTGTTATGTGTACTGAGTGAAATCTGCTTCTTCTTTAATAAACTCACCAGACTTTAATAAAATCCGCTCAATGTCACTTATGACCTGAACATTGTTATCAGTAGCTATGATAAAGTAAGCCCAAATATCATCATCTAATTCATATTCACCGTTCTGGTATTCCCACAAAGAAATAAACTCATCAGTGGCAAGACCAATGCTTGCAGTATCTAAGCTTGGGTGCTTTTTAGGTTTAGCCGACAGCCCAACTTCTAATATTTTCTGAGTATTAGGATAATCCTCACTTCGATGGTCTCCCCAAAACTCAATCAAAAGGTCTTTCGATTTATGACCGGGGCGAACTCTAAACTTTTCCATGTCACACCTTGTATACTGGTGTACCCCACAAAAAGTAGACACCACATAACGCCCAGTTAAGTAGCCAAAAACGTACAAATGCTGTTTCTGCAAACTACCCTAAACACAAAACTCACCGCAAGCTAAAAATGCCACGCGTTTTTGGTCTGCTTGAACTGTTTGTTGTAGCGATACAAGCAAACAGACTTAACTTGGCAATGAAGCACTTAGCTTGCATTCGATGAACAGCATCTTAGCCAACAAAACTTGCTGTAACCAGACCACAGAACCCAAAACACCGATTCAGTCGAGAATTTAGGGAAACGAGCCGAGAACAAAGCTTCAAGATTCAGTGAACCGAATTGATTTTGAAAGCTTGTAGCGACTTGGATTGCGACGACTTTTCACCTTGGTGCTGGTTGAGGAATCAAACTCAAAAACACTGAAGCCAGCAACATTCGAGAACCTGACAACCCTTTAATTATCAAAGCGCTATAACNNGTTGTTTGTCGGTTTGAAGCTTTTGTTATGCAAATTGCACCGTTAACCATTTTGCTGACAAAGAAAACGTATTAGGTAACCATCAGGGTCTTTAACTATTAGCTGTTCCACAACGGTCATAGTTTCACCTGTTTTATAAGACTCTTTCTCAAGTGGAAGAAAAAGAGACTCTTCGTCTACTTTCAAAGCGCTTAACCAATTCGCTGTAACTTTATACGTTAAGTTTACCCCTCGACCAAAAGGAGCTTCTATATCTCCATTCACCCACGACGAACCCTGTAGCTGGGTTAGCATTAACTGGGTTTCATTAAACGAGAGAAAAATGAATCCATCTCTTCGGAATAGTTCTTTGAACCCGAGGTCTTCAACATAAAACCTTTCACTAGCCGAAAGATCTGAAACCAAAAATTCAGGGATAAGATCATTGAACTCCATTTTAACTCCATTTGCATAACGCCCACTTAAGCCGCTGCCAACGCAATACAATGGCTACCGCATTGCGCCTTAAACACAATTACTACTGCAAATAAAAAATGCCACGCGTTGGCGGTCGGCTTGAAGCGTTTGTTATAACACAATTGCTATACGTCACTTTCCGTCAGCATTTGACGACAATTTCGCACCGTTAGAATGCGAATTTCATGGCTAAGGCTATATATGATGCGATAGTGCCCAAAAATAATTTCACGAAAGTTGGTATGAGGTAATTCCGGCACCATACGGCCCAATTCCGGCATGCTTGAGAGAAGCTCCGTTTTATCGAAAACCTCATTAACCCAATCTTCTGCTGCTACTGGATTGTCCAACGAAATAAATTCAGCTGCATCACCTAACTTTTGCAATGCTAGTGGTGACCAGACTACTTTCATTTCTTAATACGCCCTAACACTTGAGCACGAGCGTCCTCATTAGAAACACCTAAGCCCGAAGCTAGTTGTGCTTCAGCAGTACGCATTTCTTCAAGTAACTCGATCTTCTCTTGCATTGCTTCATATTCTGCGACATCAAGAACAACAGCTACACCTTTTCCACGCTGTGTTATTACTAGTGGTCTGCGAGTTTCGTTGATCTGCTTGATAAATGACGTTACGCCAGCTCGAAATTCAGACAAAGGCTGGATATCTTGGTCGAAATGGATACGGCTCATGTTGAACTCCCAATGGTACAATTTAATGTACAAATAATAGTTCAACTAGTCATTTTGAGCAATAGGCTGATTTTGTGTTATAACGCCCAATTAAGTAGCCAAAAACGCACAAGTGCTGTTTCTGCAAACCACCTTAATCACTAAACTCACCGCAAACTAAAAATGCCACGCGTTTTTGGTCTGCTTGAATTGTTTGTTATGAACGGACTTTACGGCAACCTCAGAATTTCAGCAAATACATAAGGTTGAGACACAGAGCCAATTCACAAAATGCCGGCAGCTACACGATAAACCCACCACGAGTTGACTCAAAACGCCCGCCAAGTTTGGAGCTTTTCAATGCCCTGCCGCCCCACCGAAATCACGGCGCAGCAAATGGCTGCTAGAGAAAATTACTTGGCGAATTCAGCCAAACAGCCGATTTGCCTATTGATGAAACCCAAGCGGCATATCATCAAAGGAACATTGCCGATTTTCAATTGGGAAAGATTCAAATCATGATGAAAAGAAAAGCAAATATTGAACCTTACCCCCTAATTTTACTGAACTTTCCTAGATGCTTCATAACGCCCAATTAAACTGCCAAAAACGTACAAATGCCGTTTCTGCATGCCACCTTAAACACCAAACTCAACGCAAACTAAAAGTGCCACACGTTTTTGGTCTGTTTGAATTGTTTGTTATGAACGGACTTTACGGCAACCACAGATTTTCAGCAAATACAGAAGGTTGAGACGCAGAGCCAATTCACAAAATGTTGGCAGCTACACTATAAACCTACAACGAGTTGACTTAAAACACCCACCAAGTTTGGAGCTTTTCAATGCCCTGCCGCCCCGCAGAAATCACGGTGCAGCAAATGGCTACTAGAAAAGCTCGCTTGGTAAAAGTAAGTAAACAGCCAATTTGCCTTTCGATGAAACCTAATCGGCATTTCACCAAAGGCACATTGTGAATTTTCAATTGGGAAAGATTCAAATCATGATGAAAAGAAAAGCAAATGTTGAACCTTAACTCCTAATTTTACTGAACTTTCCTAGATGCTTCATAACGCCCAGTTAAGTAGCCAAAAACGTACAAATGCGGTTTCTGCAAACTACTTTAAACACAAAACTCAACGCAAGCTAAAAATGCCACGCGTTTTTGGTCTGCTTGAACTGTTTGTTGTAGCGATACAAACAAACAGACTTAACTTGGCAACGAAGCACTTAGCTTGCATTCAATGAACAGCATCTTAGCCAACAAAACCTTCTGCAACCAGACCACAAAACCCAAAACACCAATTC
>NZ_PIZL01000050.1:0-96248 GCF_002835515.1 Vibrio sp. vnigr-6D03 | reverse complement strand
CTTTGTCAGCAGTCTGAAACCCCACATCTGTGGGGTTTATTTCAAACAAATAATAGATCTATCACAAATCCAGTAAGTGCTTACCATGCAAGACTTTTGCTTTCAAATAGCTCTCGTTTCCATGTTTGATATGAGCATGAGTGTTTACCACTTCCTCTATCTCGATTCGATGATCTTGCAGCTCTTTTATCTTCTTTGGATTATTGGTGATCAGGCGAATCTTTTTAACGTCTAATGCATCAAGCATTTGGGCTGCTTCCGTGAAATCTCTGAGATCATCACCAAAACCTAAATGATTGTTTGCTTCATACGTGTTCATACCTTCACTTTGTAAACGATAAGCATCAATTTTGTTGTACAAGCCAATGCCACGCCCTTCTTGACGCAAATAAAGAATGATGCCGCCTAGCTCACCCATTTTTTCAATGGTTTCATCCAGCTGTTCTCCACAGTCACAACGTGACGAGTGAAAAACATCACCAGTCAGACACTCGGAGTGCATTCTAACCAGCGGTGTTTCGCTCTCTTTATCGGCTGATTTGAAAATAATCGCGACATGTTCTTTATCTGTTTCTAATCCGTGAAAAGACAATAATTCTGCGTCGATGTGACTTTTAGAACCAACTTTCAACTCTACTCTGGCTCGTACTTCCGCCATAACTCTTCCCATTTATGATGAATGTGCTCTGCACACTCTTATATTCGCTCTCTATATTGTATGACAGAGGCATTCTGACTACTAGATGGGGATACGAGATATGATAATCAACCGATCACTCCCTATCTCCCCAATTAAGAATTGTTATATTATAACAATTAGCGCCAATCACAAAACTTCCATCAAATGAAATACGAATAAAATGAAAAAAGCCCGCAATGTATGCGAGCTTAGAGGAGAATTAGAATAAGTTGTTCACAAAAAACCATCTGCTTTAAGTGGTTAAAGCAGCATTAGATCGACAATAAACCGCCTAATGTTGTTTCTTCTGCCAAAGGATAAGCTGAACCCAAAGGTTTTCAAGCTCTGAAAGCTCTTCTTTCGTTAAAACAGATAAGGTAGATGCAGAACCGGAAACGGAAGATTGCGCGCCAGAAGCGGAATGGACCTTATTTTGAAAAATTTGCCGTAAACTGGAGATAGTTGGTTCCACGAAACATCACCTTTATTGCGAAACGTTTTTCTATATAACTACAATAATTTATAAGAATGATAGTAACATTTGCTATACAGTACAAGGAACGTTTAGCAGTTTTTCTGGCTTAATGTCACAAAACCATTTTGACACAATGAGCCATTTACTAAAATATGAGACAACTCAAAACTTTATGAGCTTTTTACTTAATATAAAGAGCCAAACAAAGATAACGCCTAGAAACACTGCCAACCCGCCTTCACCTTAGTGAGCTTTTAGTTAAAAATTCATCTTTCTTCTTTGTATCATTAAACAAACCGCCAATCACCACTGCTTTTTTCATTATTTTCACCCGCCACTAAACAAAGCTACCCCGTTGTTTAACATGGTAAATATCGAACTTGTTTCATTTTTCTTAAAATCTGACAACTTGCGATGACTGAGTTTAAAAATGAAAGCAATTACCCAAGTTCTATCGATGATTTGTTTGTTTGCAGTAAGCTTTACATTGCAGGCAGAGCTAACAGATGAAGACAAATACAACGAAACCTTTCACATTGGTTTTCTCAGTGATGACCTATCTCCGTATTCGCTGGCTCAGAATGGTAATGTCACCGGTCTTTTGCCAAGTATCATCCGTGAATTCCAATTCTATATGCTTGGAAACGTAGAATTTAGAGCGTACAAATCCCCGAAAGCACTTCATCAAGCCCTTGTTAACAAAGAGATCGATGCAATTACGACACAAGGGACAAACTACAAAGATACGTCGCTTTCGTATTCAAACCCCATTATTTCTTCTAGGCAAATTGGTTTAGCACGTGAACAGATTGGGTATCACCATGAGTTGGATACACACACTTTGTCCTACATGAATGGAGAAGCTTTTCTTAAAGGGTTGTACCCAAATGCAAAATTAATTAGGTCAAATACGGTATCTGATGCCATTTTCAATGTGGCAATGGAAGTATCCTACGCAACGGTTGGTGATGGTCTTATGCTATACCAACAGCTCCAATCAGGCCCTTACGCTGATTTTTTGTCAATTTCACTGTTCGATGATCTTCCTGTTCAAAGCCATTATCTGGCAGCGAGAAATGGTAATAGCCAACTGATCGAAAATTTCAATACAGCCATTGCCAGCTTCAAACGGAGTACTCGCTATTCCGAAGTTCTAAAGGAATGGCTAGATGAAACACAAGAACGTTTCTTACTGGTTAAAAATGACACACTTGCGCTCACTGAAGCGGAGCAGAAATGGTTAGCTAACAACCCTCAATTATTAGTCGTCACCAAAGGCAATACGCCCCCTATCGATTTTTTTCATTCAAATATTGGTCATCAGGGCATCTCAGCGGAAATCTTGCAAGAGATATCCCGACTCACAGGAATGCAGTTGGAATACTTAAATCTCGATTCCTCTCAAAACGAGCCCATCGATTATCATCATTCCAACACGTTGCCCCTTATTCACGCGGCAAGCTCTTCGGAGCAAGCCAAATACGCCGATCATTTATTTTCCCACCCTTATATGCGGGAGCCATGGGTGCTCATTGGTCGGAGTGAGAACTACAAAAGTGACCTGATTTTTTCAGATTTGGATAACGCTAAGATCGGCACAGTTAAGGACACTGTGGGAATAGACAAAATTCGAGATTATTGTGCCGCATGTAACGTCGTTCTTTACGACAGTAGCGACCAACTTCTCGAAGCTCTTGATCAAAAAGAAGTCGATAAAGCAATGATGTCCCTCTTCATTGCCTCCCCCAAGCTTCAATCCAAGTACGCTGGTCAGCTACGAGTTGTTAGCCTGATGAACAAAAACGCGGAAGTACCCATTTCATTCTCAGTCGAGAAAGATCAGCAGCTTTTAATCAACATCATCAACAAAGCGTTGAACGCTATTCCTCCACAACGGATTCAAGACATCCATAAAAAGTGGCGTAATGCGAACTACGAAACTGGAATCGACAGTAAAGATGTTGTTTATGGGTTTCTCACCGTTGCAGGGGTTGCTGGCTTTATTATTTTGCTGTTTATCACGTGGAACTGGAAACTGAAAAAAGAAGTTTTCCACAGAAAGAGAGCAGAAGAAGAACTGCAAAAACGTGTCAACTATGAGCGTTCGCTGTTGGATGCGATTCCGTTTCCTATCGTTGTTCGCGACGCTAACGGCATTATCCAGAGTACGAATAAGTCCGCGAGCGATCTCAAGTATCTCAAGTACCTGACCGAGTCTCTTGTTAACAACAAAGATGAAGATAACTTGATTTTGAGTGGCTATTCCCTTCCTAGGCTCGAAAATGAAGTGGTTATCGATGGCGTCGAAAAATACTACGCCTACTGGAAATGCCCCTATGTCACCCCAGATCATCAGATTGAAGGCACGGTAACCATACTCGATGACATAACCGAGCTGCACCTAACAAGAAAACGAGCGCGAGATGCCGAGCAAAGGGTTCAAAAACTCGCAGACAACGTGATTGGTGCTGTGCTCCAACACTCTCAAAGTAAAAGCAACCTTCATTCCATTCACTTTACATTTGTGAGTGCCGGTATTTGTGAGTTGATTGGTATTGAGCCAGACCAACTTATGAATTCCCCTCGAACTTTCTTTAGCCCAATGAGGCAAAAGGACAAAAGGGAATTGATTCACAAAGTTCGACAAGCCATTACTGAAGGCTATATGTCGCAGGACGTCGGGCTGCTTATCGACAATGAAGAGAAATGGCTCCACATCCAAAGCAAGATTACGGAAACCGATGACAGCTACATTTGGAATACCGTTCTAACCGATATAACCGAACTAAAACAACAACAAAAGGAATTGCGAGAAGCAAGGCAAAAAGCCATTTCTGCTACAGAAGCCAAATCCCGTTTTTTAGCAAATATGAGCCATGAAATCCGAACTCCAATAGGCGGGATTGTGAGCTTATTGGAGCTTTGCGAGCAATACCCTGTTGTTGAAGAAGTTGAAAAAATTCACGGTAGCCTTTCGCAATCTGCCAATAACTTATTGCACATCGTGAACGACATTTTGGATTTTTCCAAAATTGAGGCTGGCAAACTGACGTTAAGCCCTCAACCCTGTGTATTCGAAACACTAATCATCCGGATAACTCAACTTCAAGCGAGACATGCTCACGCCAAGGGGCTTAAATTTGGTTTGTGGCTCGATCCAGAACTTGCTCACACCATAAGCATTGATGAAGTTCGCTTGGGGCAAGTCCTCAATAACCTACTCAATAACGCTGTAAAATTCACCGAGCATGGAACGGTTAACTTATCCGTTAGCCTGGTAGAAGAAACCGCTCATCAGCAATCACTCATGATAAAAGTGACAGACAGCGGAATAGGCATTGAAAAAGAAAACCTCAAAGGCTTGTTTCAACCATTTGTTCAAGCTGATGAAGGTACAACACGGAAATTTGGCGGCTCTGGGCTCGGGTTAACCATCAGCAAGCAGCTCATTAATCAAATGGGCGGCGACATTGCAGTAAGCAGCAAGATTGGCAGCGGCTCTCAATTCAAAATCATTCTACCTGTAGAAGTCATTCAAGCAGCGGAGCACTTGGATAAAGCGCCACTACAAGGGCTCATTATTAATGATTTCTTTCAATCAAAGGTGCTATGTGCGTACTTAGAAGATTGGGGGATAACAACCGAATTTGGAGAAACGGAAAGCAAAGAAAAACTGGATTTCTTAATCAGTAAGCATCAGTGTGACTTCCTGTTCATTTCTGAAATGGATTATGCTCGCCTAGATCTAACTGCTGATTGGTGGACGTCAAACCATGACTCTGTTCAATGCTTGGTGCTGTCTGAGAAAGGCATGCTTTCACCAACCCCAAAAGACGACCACTGGCTGCTGTCTGCAAACCCGATCATCCCATCACAACTCAAGCATTGCATCGACTCCCAGCCTGTTCGCAACGAAGTTAATGCAGTGGTTCACGATGCTCTTAGCTGCACCTCCAAGCAAAGCCGAGAAGAAGCTGTGGACTCAAATAGGTTGATACTCGTAGCCGAAGATCACCCAATAAATCGTCAAGTCATTGCTAGCCAGCTCAAGCAACTGGGGTATCACGCGGATATTTTTGTTGATGGCAAAGAAGCATTTAACGCATTTCAACAACACAGCTACGGTCTTATCATCACAGATTGCCATATGCCTGAAATGGATGGGTACGCCCTCACCAGTGCTGTTAGACAGTTGGAGTCCCAAACACAGAAAAAACGGACGCCTATCATCGCTCTCACGGCAAATGCTATTCAGGGAGAGCGCGAAAAGTGCCTTGACCTTGGGATGGATGACTTCCTCTCTAAGCCGACCAAAATGCCCATTATGGATGAGGCTATAACTCGCTTGCTTCCTGCTGAGCCCTCCCCTCTAGAAGCCTCGCAAGAGGATTTCGAAAACACCGAGTTGGACTTTGGATTTCTAGATTTCTCTGACGAAGAGGCAGTCTCAACTGACACGTCACCGAGTACAGTAACACCCGAAACAGAAACTCAACTTACAGCACCCCTTATCGATATTACGAAAGTGTGCGACATATTTGGTGACATGGATATTGCCAAGCAAATCGTTAAAGAATTCATCGACAGTCAAAACAAGGATTTATTAGAACTCAGCGCTGCAATGGAAAACGACAATCACAACGAAATAAAGCATGTGACCCATAGAATGAAAGGTGCCGCAAGAATGCTGGAGTGCCATGCACTATCAGATGTGCTAGCCGATTTCGAGCATGCCGCCATGCATGAAGACAGCCAAAAATACGACATGCTGCAGACAGAAGTTATCGCCATTACAAACGCTCTTAACCAATTTGAGTACACATAAAAGCACCCATGAATACCATTCAAAATAAAAAGATTCTCGTTGTCGACGATTGCGAGTTAATTCGAAACACGTCGCGGATTATGATTCTAAAGATCGGCTTTTTGGCAGAAAACATTTTCATGTGTTCTAGTGCTACCCGTGCACTTTCATTATGTAAAACCCATATTTTCGATGTCATAATTATCGATCAAAACCTAGGCAACGGCGCTAGCGGGTTAGAGTTTTTGCAAGCCTTACACCTACAGGAGCTTCGAGCTCACGATACCATTGTGATTGTTGCGACAGCAGATAACTCGGTGAATGTTGTGCAAGGGTTTTCATCATACAACCCCAATGCCTACATCATAAAACCATTGAGAATGGATACACTCTCGACAAGTATCCAATCCAATCTCAACCTCCAAAAGTTGAGTAATAATGCTATTCATGCCTATCAAGAGGCAGGGCTTAATGGATTTATGACTGCGCTAAAGTCCACGTCATCCTCCAAAAAGGCAATCCATGTCATCGAGCAGTTTTCTCACTTTAGCCAGGTGCCACTTGAACATCGTCTGATCGTTCTTAAGGCATTTTTCAAGTCACACCCGACAATGAAGATCGGGCTTATCTATGCTTTCCTGCTATTTCAAAAGGGAGAGATTTCACAATCTGAATCGATATTGCACTCACTTGTTCAACGGGCGGATTACCGCCCTACTGACTGCTACCCTTTCAAGCTCGCATTGTCGACGGCAAAAGGAGAAATAAGAGTAAGCAGAGAGCTGGCTAATTCTATATTGAGCGAAAGGAACTGCGACCCATCAGCGATATCCAGTCTTTTGTGGACCTCATTTATTATGCCGAACCTTCTTTGTGGCAACATGCTGCAGCGGCTAAAACAGCGACTTGGCAAAAATTTATGGCTCGATGAAGAACACAAGCTCTTGCTGTGTGCCCAATTAGTAAAAAGTGATTGGAGTAAACCCAAAGCAATATGGAATTCGATTCCACTGCCAACAAATAATCGGTTTTCCAATACTTATGAAATGTTGTTTACCGCATGGTGTGAATATAAATCTGGCAGCAATACCAGCCATCTGATAAATACCTTAATTAGCTCACCGTTATTTGAACATTCGTCATTAGCAAACTTGTTCCTTCTTGATGTATTAGAGCAATCCCCAAATGATACGGAACTCAATAAAGTTCATGACCGAATTAACCTTATAAGCAAAAAGGTCTTATGCTTTTTTAAAAGGTCAGTCGTTACGTGCGCAGCAGAAAAGCGCTCAATAGAAACACAAAGTATTCAGCTCGCATAGCTTCCGGAGTCGAAATGAATAGACACGTACTAATAATTGAAGACCATGATTTCCAAAGGAAATTCTTGCATTTACAACTAGAAAAGGCTGGGTTGAACCATATCTCTTCAGTGTCTTGCGGCACCGAAGCTCTCGTTTACATCGCAAAACATCATCCTAATTTACTTATTTGCGATTTGAACATGCCAACAATGGACGGCATAGAGTTGCTTCAAAAGCTCGGAGAAGAGAATTATCAAGGTGAAATCATCATTTCCAGTGCTCAGAATGAAATCGTGATCAATTCTGCTGAAAAAATGTGCCAACAGTATGGCTTAAAACTTATTGGATTAATGGAGAAGCCCGTTACATCTGAAAAGCTTTCTCTCCTACTCGATACTTCAGGTCAAGACTCATCAAAAACCTCTCCAGAGTCTATTTCTGTCTCTGTGACTGAAAAATCGATCCTTAAGGGAATCGCAAACAATGAATTCGAGCTTTACTACCAACCACTTGTTAGCTTCAAGACCGGAGAATGGCTAGAAAGTGAAACGCTCATTAGATGGAACCATCCAGAATATGGTGTGCTCACTCCCTACTTCTTCCTAGATGAAGTAAAAGAGCTCGGGTTGTTGCATCCCATCGCATTACAAACCTTAACCCAAGCCATTCGGGATTTACCCATTACTGAATTTCGTCGGTTTGCATTTAACATCACAGCGAATGAATTGATGAATGATGAGTTTACCCAACATTTATTCACTTTGATTGACGACAGAACCTTGTCAGCGTCTTCCATTCGCCTTGAGCTCACCGAATCCGATATTATACAAAACCTCGGTAAAGCACTCGCCTCTGCCACTCGAATCTGCATGAAGGGGGTAGCACTAGCAATTGACGATTTTGGCACAGGATATTCCTCTCTCAAATTATTAGAGGAGTTGCCCTTTTCAGAACTAAAACTGGATGTCGACTTTGTTAAAAACGTGAATAACAGCAACGTTTCGAGAGCGATTGTAGAAGCAAGCCTCTTCCTTGCTGAACGACTCAATTTCAATACAGTCGCTGAAGGAATCGAAGACAAATCGCTTTGGTCATGTTTACAAGGGCTATCAGGGGAAAATGGGTTGGCACAGGGGTACTTTATTGCTAGGCCAATGCCAGTATCTCATCTCAATGAATGGCATAAAAACTGGAAAAAAAGAATTATCATCGAGGAATTATTGTAGTTTAAGAGGATTATATTCAAAATCTAAACAACGATAGATGATTGTTTAATGTAACAACTCAGTAGAACTCGCCTAGCGCGATAAAATGATCAGTACTCATAAATGGTCCGATGTGATCAGCGAATATAAGTCGAAGTCATGCTACTGTCCCGCTACATTTCAATCCGCTATCAATTTATCTTGTTGCTGCTTATTGTATCTGCAAGTTTGCTGACCATCATTTTCATGAATGTCAGTATCCATAAAGAAAGCAGTGAGCGCCTTAATGCTTTAGAAAGTCGATACTACCCTGCACTAGAGCGGGCAGTAAAACTGAACTCTTTACTTCCGAGCTTAAAACAGCAATTTGATGCCGCTGTTGTAATGGAAGATGAATCCGCACTGATCACAGCAGATGAACTCACCCAATCGCTACTCAAAGATGCACAAAAAGGGGCGCGTGTACTGCCTGAGTATGCCCAAAACTTTGAGAACTTCGCTTCTTCTCTACAAACATACTCTCAGCAAGCAAAACAGCTCAGCCTAGATTTTATTGAGCTGAATGGCACTTTCGACGAGTTGAGCCACCGCGCTACGCTCATCGAAAAACAACTTAAAGTGCTGAACTCTATCTCCGATCAGCTTCGAGAAAGCATACGTAAGCAAGTGGTAGAGACCATTCAAACGTCTGAAGCGGAAGCGAACCAAGCTTCGTCTGTTTCCATACTATTGGGTAGTATCCTTATTGTTTCCCTTGGTGTCACTTCATTTGCCATTCAACATTCCATTACAAAGTCGATTTCTTTAGTAACGCAAAAGATGAAAGAGATTGCCAGTGGAGATGGCGACCTAACAGCGCGTATTGAATACAACGGTAAAGATGAAATTTCGCTATTGGTTAGCCGAGTCAATCAGTTTATCGAGAAGTTACAAACCATCATAAAAAGCACGCTGGACAGTAGCAATATGCTTGAGAAAGTCTCTACTCGTATGGAATACAGTGCTCAGAATACGCTGGCTTTAAATAACCAGCAACAAACGCAAATTGAAGATGTCACCCGCTCTATTGGCGAAATGCTGGACTCTATCAAGCATGTGGTTGATTTCGCCTCACAAGCCGATCGTCAAGCTCAATCTGCCAATCAAAAAGCAGAGCAAGGGGCAGAAGTCGTGACCAAGACTTCCAATCAAATACAGTTACTCGCAGAAAAAATTCGAACTACCGCGGCCAAACTAGCTGAACTTGAATCGAATACAAATAACGTAGGTTCTATCTTGAGCACCATTCAAAATGTCGCAGAACAAACAAACCTGTTGGCACTCAATGCCGCTATCGAAGCTGCCCGAGCGGGTGAGCATGGCCGTGGGTTTGCTGTTGTAGCTGATGAAGTAAGAGTACTTGCCAGCAATACGCAAAGCTCAGCAACAGAAATAAATGCCCTTCTTGTCGAGCTGCAAAACGAAGCTCATGGAGCAGTTGAAGCGATGTCTCAGGGCTTAGAGAGCTCGTCGCTCGGTGTACACAACGCGCGAGAAGCTGGGCAAAGTTTGTCTGAAATCACCACGCAGGTTGCAAGTATCACTCAGGTGAATAAGCAAATTGCTCAGGCGACTGAATTGCAACATCAAACTTCCAATCAGATCCAACAACGGCTGGATGACTTTACTGATTGTTCTCAACAAGTCTCGCATTCCACTAGCGAACTTGAATCTCTCAGTCACGAGCTAAGTAATATTGTCGCTCAACTGAGCCAATCCACCTCTCAATTTAAAGTCTAATCCCTTTCGGAGAATAAAAATGACGAACAAAACTTTTCGCCTGCTACCATTAGCGGTGATTTGCGCTGCCACGTTTTCAGCTCAAGCTGCAAACGCTAATTCAGAAAAACGTATTGAAGCACTAGAGCACCAAGTTAAACTTTTGGAAGCACAAAAGTCATCTTCAATCGCTGACAAAATTAGCTTCAATGGCTTTGCCTCAGTCAATATGCAAGTTGCAAACAACAATCATGGCTTCGCCTACTCGACAGACAAAATTAAGTTTGACGAAGGCTCCCTAATCGGTCTTCAAAGTAAGTTTGCAATCAATGACTCAACATCTGCGACAGTTCAGTTGGTTGCGCGTGGAACCAAGAAAGAGAGTTGGAGCCCTGATATTGAGTGGGCGTTTGTTAGCCATCAATTTACGCCTAACCTGAAAGTTCGAGGCGGTAAACTTCGTCTACCTCTCTTTATGTACTCCGACTATCTAGAAGTGGGTTATGCGCAAGTTGGTGTTCGTGTCCCTACCGAAGTTTACGGTCCTGTCGTTGTCACGTCACTGACAGGTGGAGACTTCATTTACGATATCGAGTTAGAGGATAGTACCCTTTCGTTCCAAGGCTTTGCGGGTTCGCAAAAGCTAACTGCAAACAAGCACTCTTATAATGCGCCAACGGAATTCAATGAAATCTTGGGTGGTGTGGTTAACTGGACTGACGATACATGGACGTTGCGTGCTGTATATGGCCAAGCAAAAGTTTCTTCTGACGTTGATTGGAACAGCACTAGTGCAGCACTGAAACCACTTGGTGGCGTTATCGCAAACACCACCTTTGATAACGATGCAGCTAAGTTTTACGGCTTAGGTGCCCGATACGACAGTGGCAGCCTAATGCTGTCCTCTGAACTGACCCGCACAGAAGTGGAAGGTTTTTACGCAGATGTAGATTCTGCCTACCTAACCGCGGCATACCGCCTTAACAGAGTAACACCGTATTTCACTGTTTCGCATATGCGTACAAAAGATAACGATGTAAGAAACAAGCATTACGCATCAGTAAAAGGAAGCACTGCTAACCTTGCGGCTCAAGCTGAAACACTATTCACGCAAGCCAAAGCAATGATGGCAAGCAATCCCGGTATGGCAGCAATCCTTATGGCTCAAGCGCAACAAAAAGCAGCTGCTGCAAAAGCCGCTGGCAGTGTTGAAGGTTCCGCAAAGGCTATCCAATCGGCTCAAAACATCCAGCGCACCACCTACAGCATTGGTGCTCGCTGGGATGTAATGACAAATGTTGCGCTAAAGGGAGATGTCAGTTACATGACCGATTTTGGTGACACATTTGGTGGGTTAAGCTCGGAAAGCCAAGATAAAACTAACCTACTCTATACGCTAAAAGTTGACGTTGTATTTTAAGGAAGAAATATGTTGAACAAATTAATCGTTGTAGCGGCATTGGCTCTGAGTACAAGCGCAAATGCTTCGGTAGTTGTCGTTGGTAACCCTTCAATGGACGCGCTTAGTGCTGCAACCGTCAAGAAACTCTACCTTGGCAAGGCGAAATCTCTCAATATTGACGTTGTGGATCTCGCTGATGGCGACGCGCTCAAAGAGGAATTCCACCAAAAAGTCACTGGGAAAACAGAAGCGCAGTTGCAAGCTTATTGGGCAAAGCGTGTGTTTACAGGTAAAGGGCAACCACCAAAAGCTCTACCTAATGCTGATCTGGTAAAAAATACGGTTCAAACAGGTAACAACATCATCGGTTACATTGACGAAACCCAAGTTGACAGTAGCGTGAAAGTGTTACTCAAACCTTAGTGAATTGTTGGGCAATTTGTAGGATTTCGCCAAATTGCCCTTCATTCTACATACCATTACAAATATCATTAATCACCTTACAAAACTTACAAATATTTCCTTCCAAGTTTATCTCCCTGAATTTCAATACTATTTTTTGTTAACAATTAGTCACAAATCAATATATTTCCATACATATATATTTTGAAACGTATTTTATAGGTACTCCTGTGCATAGGGTAAATTGACATCACTCGCATCCTCAATAGAATCAACCATATCAATAAGGGGGAGCGGTATTAATTATGCCAATGAATGAAAATAGAGAAGCGATATTAAAAGCAGCTGAAGAGTTATTTTTCACCCATGCATTTAAAAGAGTGACATTTAGATTAATTGCGCAAAAAGCCGGTGTGAGTCCTGCGCTAGTTGTTTATTATTTTAAGAATAAAGAACAGCTATTTGATCAATTAATTGAAGAGCATACTCCTAGGCTTGCGAAAGAGTTTTCTTCTTTCAAATCAAGGAGCCAAGTTCAGCTATCAGAAATTATTGTAAAATACGTTCAGTTTTGGCAAAACCACCCAAATATTCCAATTCTTCTAACGCGCGGTGGATTGAGCCAAGACTTTGAATCTAGGAAGAAATTAGAAGAATCTCGCTTTAATCATGTCACCAAACAAACTTTGTATTCCGCTCTTAAAAAGGTGCCAGGTTGTAATGATATGAATATCGACTATTACTATATGTTGGTATCTTCTCTGAGTACGCAGCCATATTTAAATATCGACAACAACGAAGATTGTAGTAAATTTAACATCACGGACTATACCCGTATTTTGGAAGACTTGAAATTTTCTGCCCCTTCAATGTGCTAATCAAGATTTTGTAAGAAAGGCATAGACATAATATATTGTTATGCCTTCTTGTATTAAAAGTATATGAAAAATCGACTGTAATATTAGGCAAAATAAATAATATAAAATAGAGTAATGTGCAGTAAACAAAAATGCCTAAGTGAAAATAACATCAATTGTTAGTTCACTTAGGTATTTTTATATCCCAATAACCTAAATCCAAATAACCTATATGCCTAGATATACAAAAAAGCCATCAGCGTAATGCTGATGGCTTTTAACTTATTGGGTACTGAGATTACTCTTCAGAATCTTTTTGTTCTGGTGCATCTTGCTCTGAAGCTGATTCAGGCTGCTCAGCATTAGTTTCAGCTGTAGCTTCTGTCTCTTCGCCTTCAGGTACTTCAGACTCTTCGATTTCTTCGATACGTTGCAAACCAACAACGTTTTCGTCTTCAGCCGTTCTAATTAGGGTTACACCCTGAGTATTACGACCTACCTGGCTTACTTCAGACACGCGAGTACGAACAAGAGTACCAGCATCGGTAATCATCATGAACTCGTCGTTTTCTTCAGTTTGTACGGCACCGACTACACAGCCGTTACGGTCTGAAACTTTGATAGAAACAACACCTTGAGTCGCACGACCTTTCGTAGGGTACTCGGCAAGTGGCGTACGTTTACCGTAACCATTTTGCGTAACTGTTAGAATGTCACCTTCATTTGAAGGAACAATCAACGAGACCACTTGGTCGCCTTCTGCCAGCTTCATACCACGAACACCTGCAGCAGTTCGACCCATTGCACGTACTTTACCTTCTTCAAAGCGTACAACTTTACCTTGCTGGGAGAACAACATAATGTCGCTTTCGCCATCAGTAATGTCTACACCAATCAACGAGTCATCGTCGCGTAGGTTAACAGCAATGAGACCGTTAGAACGTACATTGGCAAACTGGTCTAGAGACGTCTTCTTAACCGTTCCGTCACCCGTTGCCATAAAGATATACTTATCTGCAGAGTATTCAGATACCGGTAAGATCGCGGTAATACGCTCGCCATCCTCAAGAGGAAGAATGTTTACAATTGGTTTACCACGCGCATTTCGGCTCGCTTGAGGTAATTGATAAACTTTCAGGCGATATGTCTTACCACGAGTAGAGAAGCACAAGATATTATCGTGCGTATTCGCAACCAATAGACGTTCGATGTAATCTTCATCTTTCATCTTAGTTGCGCTCTTACCTTTACCACCACGGCGCTGCGCTTCGTAATCGCTTAGGATTTGGTACTTAACATAGCCTTCGTGAGACAGAGTAACGACGACGTCTTCTTGAGCGATAAGCTCTTCCATATCGATGTCATGGACAGCCGCAGTAATTTCTGTACGACGCTGGTCACCAAAGCCTTCACGCACTGCTTCAAGCTCTTCGCGGATCACTTCCATCAAGCGCTCTGTGCTCGCAAGGATGTGCATCAATTCTGCGATTTCTTCTAGAAGCTCTTTGTATTCATTTAGAATTTTCTCGTGCTCAAGACCTGTCAACTTATGTAAACGAAGATCAAGAATCGCTTGCGCTTGCGTTTCAGTTAAGAAGTACTGACCATCACGAATACCGTATTCAGGCTCAAGCCAATCTGGACGAGCTGCATCGTTACCCGCACTTTCAAGCATGGCAGCAACATTGCCCAAATCCCAACCACGAGCAACAAGACCTGCTTTCGCTTCTGCTGGTGTGGCTGCATTTCGGATAAGCTCGATGATTTCATCGATATTAGCCAACGCTAGAGCAAGTGCTTCAAGGATGTGCGCGCGATCGCGAGCTTTGCGTAATTCAAAAATAGTACGACGAGTCACAACCTCACGGCGGTGATCGACAAAGCACTTTAGCATGTCTTTCAGGTTGAACAACTGTGGCTGACCGTTGTTCAGCGCAACCATGTTGATACCGAAAGTGGTTTGTAACTGAGTTTGAGCGTAAAGGTTGTTAAGAACCACTTCGCCTACTGCGTCGCGCTTACATTCAATAACAATACGCATACCGTCTTTATCGGACTCATCACGTAATGCACTGATGCCTTCAACTTTCTTATCTTTTACTAACTCAGCGATCTTTTCGATTAGACGCGCTTTGTTCACCTGATATGGAATTTCAGTGACAATAATGGTTTCTTTACCATTTTTGTCTGCTTCGACCTCAGCTTTTGATCGCATGTAGATCTTGCCACGACCGGTCTTATAAGCGTCAACAATGCCCTTACGACCGCTAATCAATGCTGCCGTAGGGAAGTCTGGTCCTGGAATGTAATCCATCAACTCATCGATTGTGATTTCTTCATTATTAATGAATGCCAAGCACCCATCGATCACTTCGGTTAAGTTGTGAGGAGGAATATTCGTTGCCATACCTACTGCGATACCAGAGGCACCGTTTACCAGCAAGTTAGGAATCTTTGTAGGAAGTACTGCAGGGATCTGCTCCGTACCATCGTAGTTTGGTACGTAATCCACTGTCTCTTTGTCGAGGTCAGCAAGCAGTTCATGGGCAATTTTCGCCATACGAACTTCGGTATAACGCATTGCCGCTGCAGAGTCGCCATCTATCGAGCCAAAGTTACCTTGACCATCGACGAGCATATAGCGAAGTGAAAACGGCTGTGCCATACGCACAATCGTATCGTAAACTGCACTATCACCATGAGGGTGATATTTACCGATGACATCACCTACCACACGGGCAGATTTTTTATATGGTTTATTCCAATCATTGCCTAGTACATTCATCGCGAATAAAACGCGGCGGTGTACTGGTTTTAGGCCATCACGCACATCTGGAAGAGCACGACCCACGATAACAGACATCGCGTAGTCTAGGTATGAACCTCTGAGCTCATCTTCAATGTTTACGGGCGTGATCTCTTTAGCTAGATCGCTCATAGAGCCATTATCCCTCTATAGTTTGATCGTATGTTAGATACGTACAAGGTTCAAAAATATAACACACAAATACCCCGTTCGGCATCTCTTTCCCCTTCGTTTTATCAGGTTGTGACCTTGGTTGTGATTCAATCGTTGAGAAATCGTACAGAAAAACTTTATCTGTATGAATTATAGCCATATTGTGATGCCAAATTTCACAAAATTGGAATTCTGGTGTTCTCCTGCTTTTCAGTCGCTATAATGCTTCAATCCTAATTCTGATTGTGATTGTTATGACCAAACAACAAAATGTCGATCCTGCGGAAATCAAAAAGTTTGAAGATATGGCTTCCAGATGGTGGGATTTAGAAGGCGAATTTAAACCTCTCCACCAGATCAACCCATTAAGACTGAATTACGTTCAGGATAATTGCCAGGGTCTATTCGGAAAAAAAGTGCTCGATGTGGGTTGTGGCGGAGGCATACTCGCCGAAAGCATGGCGAAAGAAGGTGCGGAAGTCACAGGTTTGGATATGGGCAAAGAACCGCTCGAGGTTGCTCGACTCCATGCATTGGAAACGGGTACAAAACTGGAATATGTTCAAAGCACCGTAGAAGATCATGCGGCAGAGCATCCTGAAAGGTACGACGTGGTAACTTGTATGGAGATGCTGGAACACGTCCCCGACCCACTTTCTGTTATTCAGTCCTGTGCCAAACTGGTGAAGCCTGGGGGGAAGGTCTTTTTCTCCACTTTAAATCGCAATTTCAAATCTTACTTATTTGCAATTGTTGGCGCAGAGCACCTTTTGAAACTCGTGCCTAAAGGTACGCACGATCATGAAAAGTTTATTCGACCAGCAGAACTTCTAAAAATGATCGATAAGACAGACTTGTTCGAACAATCGATAACCGGATTGCATTACAACCCGCTAACAGATACATACTCTCTCGGCAACAACGTGGAAGTAAACTATATTGTCCATACCGATAAACAAGCCTAGGTAATTCCATTGGATAGTCTTTTGCTATAGAAGGCTATCTAAAAAATCCCTTCACCCATTAAATTCCCTTCTTATAATATTTATCACCTATTTTGGTCGTACCAGAAAATATTTCTATCATTAATTTTCATAAAAAATAGTACTGATATCATATTTTCTTTATTTAAATACACACCAAAGACTACATTCTTATTTATGAGCCATGAATAATTATTGACTTAGCATATATTGTCTGAAAACATCCTTATATAAGAAATAAAGATTCATCATCCATTATATTTTGAGGTTGCATGTAAAGATAATCACTCAGGAATAAACCTGAATATATTTATACTATTAAATTCATTGTAGATGACATTTCCTTATATGGTAAATGGTTCATTGACTGCCTATTCCCCATAGATAATGGGCAGGGGTACTATATAAATCTAGATAGGGACTGGCTGGAAAGCCCTTCCATAGGACTTCTTATTGCCAAAAATCCTGACAATACTGTTTTCTAAAAAAACAAGTTAAATCGGCAGGGTTATTAAATCATTCTATTTTCATTGACGATAAAACAATAAGTTAAATCGAAAAACAATTAAACGACAGACTAATAAAATAAAATCTAAAGTTAGAATCACTAATTAAACAAAATCTAAAATTAAAATAACTAAGGAGGTAATAATAAATAAGTAAGAAATAATTTATCAAGATCTAAAAATTTAATAATATTCAAATATTACATAAGGAAAAAGGTAATTTAAAATGAATATAATAAGGAAAAAAGCAAAAGCAGTAAGTACGATATCTTTGCTTGCATTAACAGTATTTGGTAGTACCACAGCAAGCGCAAGCTTGGGGAACGAAAATGGGGACATCCCACTCGGTACTTGGACTCTTCTGAGCGAGTGGAGCGTTCCACTTTCTTACAACCAATATAACCAAGAATTTGGTTGGGGTATCAGTGGACCGTTCTTCCCTGAAGCGGAAAATACGGGAACAAACGCACTGGTATTGAACCCTGACGGTTCACCAGCACTTTATTTACTCGAGAATTTAGACACGAGTGTGACTATTGCAGGCAAAGAGGTGACGGTAGCGACTTTTGATGTGCACCAAGCAAACCGCCCTACATCGAGTCCGTCAAAAGGTAATGTTGGCGATTGGAGCTGGGACGATGCAGGTCAATTGGAAGAAGACTTCTTTACGTTATTCGACGGTAGTAAAAACTACTGTCAATTATTTCCTAGCTTACCAGTAACTGGTGTCTGGAACAGTTTATGGGGTTCTCACTCAATGTCAGTTGGCGTAGGTGGTGACGTAACCGATGACGTAGGTTGGGGACTCAGTGTAACAGGCAGCACTCGATGCGATGGCGTACACAACGGCTATGGTGCCGCTGTCACTGTAGGTGCGAGCATATCCACCGGATTAGGCGAAGCTATGGAATTAGCGCAAGCCCCTATTCCGGTCAAACTTTCCTTCGATGTAGGTGGCAACGTCTCACTGACAGCAGAAGTGGGTGGAGGTTATGGCGGTTACTTCGAGAACGTTCCTCACCCTTTAACCATCGCTGGAATTCGCGTACCTGAGTACATGTATGTATCAGTAACTCCTGCTGCGGCTGCAAACGTCGGGGGCAAGCTTGTTGTCGGTATGGGTCTAGAGGGGTTCCTAAAAGGCTCCGCCAACTTACTAAGGCTCTCGCTTCCTACACGTCTAGAAAGTGGCTTAACACGCGCAGCCAACCCAAAAAACTGGAAAGGCTACGTTTGGAGCAATGCTAACTTTACGGCTAGTGCCGGTGGTGGCTCATTTAGCGCTGGTGTGAGCGCTGGTGTTTCCCCGTTCTCATGGACGATTTGGCAAACCACTCTAGTACGTTGGAGTCCATTACTTAAATACACCCTACCTCTCTATGATGACTTCGTGAAATTCAAACTCAAAGTAGAAGTGAATGACGCGGGTGAGGCGACCGGTGGTTCAATGAACGATACTAGCAATATTTAGAGGCTGGTTTCAGGAACGTTTAACAAACGAGTGGGAGTTAAGTTGTCCCCACTCGATAGGCAGCTAAAGATACAGGTACAACAATGAAAAAGCCATTTATAGGTCTTACACTCGCATTGCTAGGGTTGGGCGTTTACGCCTATACCTCTTGGCTATACCCCTCCAACGTTGAGTCACCCGCCTATCCGTTGGATAACCCAGTAGAAGAAAAAGCGGTGGCTCAAGCGACTTCAGAGAGTCCAGCATCTCTCCCATTGCCAGCTCAATCACCCAAGACACAAAATACGAGTAAAGATTTCGAGCAATACGATGAACATTTACTGGGTTATAGAGTCGAGCTAACGGTCAAAAATACTTCAGAAAGTGACGGTCAAGCATTTTCAGCATCGCCAGACTCGCTATTAAAATTCGATCTTGTTCTCAAAGAACCGCATGTTCCTCACTCCTTGCAACAAGGGTTAGTCACCAATTTCACTTATCAGACGCAATCTAAAAAAGGACAAGGAAAAGAAGCGGCCAGTATCGACAAGATGGGGTTTACTTACGAGTACTCCGTTCCTCAAGCTTACGCCAAAGTAGATTTGCTTGGGCTCGATTCTCAGCACCCACTCAATGTTATGTCTATTTTGCTTAGCCATGCTTCCTTTAGTTTGGAACCTGACCACATCACACTAACGTCAAGTATCGGCTTATCTGATTATCGTTATACAGCAAAAGAACACAACCTCACGCGTGAACTGATTAAATTCACGCGAGGCGAATCCATGGAAGCTGGGCTGATGGGCGGTAGCGAAATCCAATTACAAGAGTCGTGGTTAGCCACAATGAACCCCGATCAATTGCTTGAATCAGTTGAATCAAACGTCCACTTTAAAACACTGATGCCCTTCTCTTACAAGAAACAAGGCAAACACGCTGGCTCTGGCAGCATGTCTCTGCTCCAAAATATCCAAATCAAACTTGAGCGATTCGCACCAAAGAACATCAATTTTCCGCCTGAGCTATTTATTGCCAATGCCAACAATAAGCAAACCGTTGACACCATCATTGCGGAATCAGAAAAAATCAAAAATGACGAGGAGTATCGACTGTTGTTAAAGGATTTAAGTACTAGCCTAAACGCACATCAGGCTTACCAAGTCGGCATCTATTTGGTCGAGCACAAAACCGTCGCTGAGATTGCAGAAATGCTTGCTGATGAACAATTCACGCCCGATGAAAGACAAGCCATATTAATGGCGTTACAAGAAGCCAACACACCCGAGTCGGAACAATATTTAGCGTCACTCATTACCGACAAAACCATTCCAGAACGATACCGTGCAGCTGGTATGGTGAATTTGGCTTACATGGACAATACCTCGCAAGTTGCCATGGACTCTCTTAAGCATGTTTATCATGAGAAAGAAACACCCATGCTGTCAGAAACCGCGCTTTTCAATATCGGCAACGTATCCAACAGAAACACTCAACTATCGCCTGACGGTGTAAACACAATTGAAAAGGCGATAGAGGATACCGCTTCAGGTTCACGTGACCGAGTCATCGCTTTACAAGCTGCAGTGAATACTAACGATCCAAATTTTTCTGGGACATACCTAAAAGCTATGAAGTCAAACGATCCACGTGAACGATGGGTTGCAGCGATAGGCGCTATTCGAAATGAACAGACCCGAGAAACAGCATTGAATTACGTATTGGACAACGAAAATATGGTGGGAGTAATAATTCCTGTGGCAAAACAACTTAAGAAAGTGCCCCTCTCTTTCAACCAACAAACTTCTATTTATCAAAAGCTACAATCCGAGAAAGATCGAGATCTTCAAGTCGCTTGGACACACCTTCTAGTAAGTAATGGAGATAGATACAAAAATTATGAGAATCGGTTAGCGCAGCTTTCAAACCAGCCAGGCAAAGAAGGCATCGCAGACTACTTGCAAAGGCATCAAGACAAAGCACAGCCTTAACCGATAAAGATAATAGATAACAGGTAGGCTTTATGCGGCACTGCAACTGTTTCCCCCTCACAGTGAACGTGCCGTTTCATAGTAAAAACATGCATAATACAAATGCCCGAAGTTTTAATTTTCTTCACGGAAATATGTAGAAAATGAGATAAAGCGCAAGATATTTCTTTTTTTGTAAAAAGTAGAGATGAATCGCCTTTTCGCACAATATGACAACGACTTGTGTGACCTTTGTACAGCTTAATTTTAGGGTCGATTTTTTCCTAAAGATCAAGAAAAATATTTTTTCCTCTGCTCATAATTAAAACACTCTGGAATTGGATCTTTTTTACAGGTAATCTCCGCCTAAAATGATAGGTTAGTGCCTACTTACGATTTTTTTTCTCCCCCCAACTTATCCACAAGTCTTTCAACTTATCCAACTTGAAAAATCGGTCACCGCGCACTATCTTGTAACTCGTTCAACCGAACAACACCACATATAGTGTTTTGACGCACAATATGTAGTGGATATAGATCACAAAGCCGACTACATTTTTACAAGAACTACCAAAGAAATACGGCTTTTAGCAGTTTCGTCAGGGAAATCTACCAGAATGAACCAACAACTAACTGTGACAAAAAGGGACGGTCGCAAAGAAAACATTGATTTGGAGAAGATCCATCGCGTTATCGCATGGGCCGCAGAAGGACTAGACAATGTTTCCGTTTCTCAAGTTGAATTAAAGTCACACATTCAATTTTACGACGGTATTACAACGTCGGACATTCATGAAACCATTATCAAATCTGCTGCTGACTTAATCTCTGAAGAGTCTCCAGATTATCAATACCTTGCTGCTCGACTCGCTGTATTCCATTTGCGTAAAAAAGCGTACGGACAGTTTGAGCCACCAACACTTTATAAACACGTTTCCGAGTTGGTTGATACTGGCAAGTACGATAAGCACCTAATCGAAGATTACACGCAATCTGAGTTTGAAGAATTGAACAGCTTCATTGACCATAGCCGCGATATGAATTTCTCATACGCAGCCGTGAAGCAACTTGAAGGTAAATACTTCGTTCAGAACCGCGTAACCAAAGAAATCTACGAGAGCGCGCAGTTCCTTTACATACTGGTTGCAGCATGTTTGTTTGCTAAGTACCCAAAAGATACGCGTCTTGATTACATCAAACGCTTCTACGACGCAGCTTCGACATTTAAGATTTCCCTACCTACACCAATTATGTCTGGTGTACGTACGCCTACACGTCAGTTCAGCTCTTGTGTACTGATTGAGTGTGATGACAGCCTCGATTCTATCAATGCGACTTCTAGCGCGATCGTACGTTACGTTTCTCAACGTGCAGGTATCGGTATTAATGCTGGTCGTATTCGTGCTCTGGGTTCTGAAATACGCAACGGTGAAGCTTTCCATACTGGGTGTATCCCATTCTACAAATACTTCCAAACAGCGGTTAAATGCTGTTCTCAAGGTGGTGTTCGTGGCGGTGCAGCGACAGTATTCTACCCACTTTGGCACCGCGAAGTTCAATCTTTGCTGGTATTAAAGAACAACCGTGGTGTAGAAGAAAACCGTGTACGTCATATGGATTACGGCGTCCAGATCAACAAAATGATGTACTCGCGTTTGATTAAGGGCGGAAACGTTTCTCTGTTCTCCCCTTCGGACGTTCCTGGTCTATACGATGCGTTCTTTGAAAACCAAGATAAGTTCGATCGTCTATACGAAAAGTACGAAGCCGACGAATCCATTAAACGCGAAACAGTGAAAGCAGTCGATTTGTTCTCTCTTCTTCTGCAAGAGCGTGCTTCTACTGGGCGTATATACATTCAAAACGTAGACCACTGTAATACTCACAGCCCGTTTGATCCGGCTGTAGCACCGGTTCGTCAATCTAACCTTTGTTTGGAAATCGCGCTTCCTACTAAGCCTCTGAACAATGTTGAAGACGACCAAGGTGAAATTGCACTATGTACGCTTTCTGCGTTCAACCTAGGCGCTATAGAAAGCCTTGATGATTTTGAAGAACTGTCTGACTTGGTTGTTCGTGCTCTTGATGCATTGCTAGATTATCAAGACTACCCACTTCCGGCTGCCCGTAAGTCGACCATGAATCGTCGTACTCTGGGTGTAGGTGTTATTAACTATGCTTACTACCTTGCTAAAAACGGCGTGAAGTATTCAGACGGTAGCGCAAATGGTCTAACACACCGTACATTTGAAGCGATTCAGTACTACCTATTGAAAGCGTCAATGAACCTAGCAAAAGAGCAAGGCGCGTGTCCTCTATTCAACGAGACCAATTACGCGAAAGGTTTGTTGCCTATCGACACATACAAGAAAGACATTGATAAGGTATGTGACGAACCACTGCATTACGATTGGGATACGCTACGTAAAGAAATTGTGGAACACGGTCTTCGTAACTCGACGCTATCAGCGCTAATGCCATCTGAAACATCTTCGCAAATTTCTAATGCAACTAACGGTATTGAACCACCACGTGGCTTCGTTTCTGTGAAAGCATCAAAAGACGGTATTTTGAAGCAAGTTGTCCCTGATTACGTCAATTTGAAAGAAAACTACGAATTGCTTTGGACTATCCCGTCAAACAATGGCTATTTGCAGCTTGTGGGCGTTATGCAGAAATTTGTGGACCAAGCAATTTCTGCGAATACTAACTATGACCCGAGTGTTCAGCCAAACGGCAAAGTCCCGATGAAGCTTCTGATGCAAGACTTGCTAACCGCATACAAGTACGGTCTTAAGACGCTTTATTACCACAACACTCGTGATGGTGCGAGTGATGAACAATCAGAAGCAGCGAAGGCTCAAGAAGATGATTGTGCAGGCGGCGCTTGTAAGATTTAAAGCTTTGAGCATCGACTCAGAGTAAAAGTTAAAACAGCCTCTTTGATTTCAAAGAGGCTTTAATGGATTTGAGGCATTTATGGCTTACAGTACTTTCTCTCAAAAGAAAAATGACCAACTAAAAGAACCAATGTTTTTTGGTCAGTCAGTGAACGTAGCGCGTTACGATCAACAGAAATTTGAAATTTTTGAAAAGCTGATTGAAAAACAGCTTTCTTTTTTCTGGCGTCCAGAAGAAGTGGATGTGTCTAGCGACCGTATCGACTACAACAAACTGCCGGAGCATGAAAAGCATATTTTCATCAGTAATCTGAAGTACCAAACACTTCTTGATTCTATCCAAGGCCGCAGCCCAAACGTTGCATTGCTTCCACTTGTCTCTCTACCTGAAGTAGAAACATGGATCGAGACTTGGTCTTTCTCTGAGACTATTCACTCGCGCTCATACACTCACATCATTCGTAATATCGTGAATGACCCAGGTTTGGTGTTTGATGACATCGTAGAAAACGAGCACATCTTAAAGCGCGCGAAAGACATTGCTCATTATTATGATGATTTAATCGAACTGACAAACGATTACCACCGTTATGGCGAAGGTAAACACGTCATCAACGGAGAAACTGTAGATATCACTCTAACTAAGCTTAAGAAAAAGCTGTACGTTTGTCTGATGTCTGTTAATGCACTAGAAGCAATTCGATTTTACGTAAGCTTTGCATGTTCCTTCGCTTTTGCAGAACGTGAACTGATGGAAGGCAACGCTAAAATCATCAAGCTTATCGCTCGTGACGAAGCACTGCACTTAACGGGTACTCAGCACATGCTGAACTTACTTCGTAACGGTCAAGATGATTTAGAGTTCTTACAAATCGCTGAAGAGTGTAAACAAGAATGTTTCGACCTATTTAAAGAAGCTGCGGAGCAGGAAAAAGAGTGGGCAGAGTACCTATTCAAAGACGGTTCTATGATCGGTTTGAATAAAGACATTCTGTGCCAATACGTTGAGTACATCACGAACATTCGTATGCAGTCAGTAGGTTTAGGTGTCGCATACCCAGACGCAACGTCTAACCCAATTCCATGGATCAATGCTTGGTTATCTTCAGATAACGTACAAGTAGCGCCTCAGGAAGCGGAAATCAGCTCTTACCTTGTTGGTCAGATCGATAACGAAGTCGATGCTGAAGATTTCGGAGATTTTGAGCTGTAATGCAAAAAATTAAAATCAACGAACTTAGCCCTATTGTCGCCAGCAGCGAAAAGACGCTGCTGGAGGAAATGGAGAGCGCGGGATTTGAACCTGAGTACAACTGTCGAGATGGTCATTGTGGCGCGTGCCGCTGTGAATTGAAGTCAGGAGAGGTCGAATACGTTGGTTTTGCGATGGCATTTACACAGCCAAAAGAAATTTTGCCCTGCATATGCAGGGCAAAAACCGATGTCGAATTAGAAAAAGTAAACTATCAGCTCAAGGTCAAAAGCGCTTGATATCTCGTAATATCACCCTTGTTACCCGCTAATTTTCTGCATCTTAAACACATCCAGATCTGCTTAAATTTGCATATTTTTCGAGTAAATATTCAGCCGTCTTGAACGAGATATCCTTCTCACCTATTGATTTGCCATCGTCGTCAAACAATGACATTCGATAACCACCATTCGGGGTATCGTTGTCCGCTATAGGTGCTGCTAACCAAGTCGATACTAAATCGCTGACATGTTCGCTATGTGCTTCTCCTAACAACACTTTTTCACCGGATACTCGGTACCAAACTTTGATCATTGACTGTGTAATCATGGGTCCCTCCAGATCATAAATGATGATAACAGTGTGCTATTTAATTGTTCTGACCCTTCTTATATTAGCTAATTCTCAGCCGATCCCAAGCCTCAAATTAAAGAAAATGGTCAAAAAATACCTTGCATAAAAAATGAAACATACTTGGTGATTTTTCACTCGCCTTTACTCTTTGAGAGATAACGACAAATTAAAAGTCAACGAATTCTCTTATAACTTTTACACTGCAGAGTTAGGCACATAAAGCTCTTTTTTTCTAACCAGAGAGCTGTAATGTCCAAAGACAGCTTTTTCCTCTAAATGACGCCTTAACATGTCCAGCATAACTGCGGCAATTAAGCTACGTTTATCCTGCTTTCCATAATTTCGCGCAAACTCGAGCACTTGCCCCCACTCGCCATTTCCAGTGGATAAAGCAACCGCAAACACATTGTCCTTCAACTTCCCACAAGATAACCCAAACGTAGCTTTACCGTTTTCTCGCGTTGCAGCAGCCAACGCTAAAGAGGCAGCCAGTGGATCTTGCTCAACCAAATTTTTATCCATTTCTGTGTTCATCACCCAGCTTTGTTTAAGCTGTTTTGCCATTGGCTCACTCTCGTGCAACCAACTTGTCAGAAACCCACCGCTCGCCTGCTCTGCGAGTGACAATGTTGTACCGCCTTCAATCAAAAGAGCTGCAACATTATCAATCATGGGCTCATCGACACTTACGACATTATCTTTCAAGTGCCCATACACAATTTGAAGGAGCTTCAAACGCCTTTCCATATCTGCAGCAGGGCCAAATATCTTCACTTCAATGAAAGGCAAATAAGAGCGGTATCCCAGTTCATACTGATCGGGCAGTTTTATCAGGTCTAATTTATCCGATATACCTGATTCAGAGAGCCCAATAGTGTAGAGTCTGCTGCATTCGGACGGGAGGATATCGCGGTATGTTTCGCTTAGTATCGGAATAATTTGCTCCTCTACCATGCGCTTAAATTCGCTCGGCACACCCGGCGTAAAGTATAACTTGGCTTTATTAAGCGCCATCGAAAATCCGCAAGCCGTCCCTATTGGATTATCAATAATGGTGGCTTTTTCTGGGAGCATTGCCTGTTTGAGATTACTGTCCGGCATAGTGAGCCCACGACGAGTAAACTTTTCTTCCAGAACGGTTAACCACTCTTGGAACAAACTGAGTTTTTGTCCTGATGCTTTCGCTGCTGCCGATGCTGTTAGGTCATCGGTTGTCGGGCCTAGCCCACCATTCACAATAACAATGTCGAAGGACTTGCTTAAACGCAAAATCTCGTCTTTTAGTACGTCAAGCTGGTCGCCAACGGTAGAACGCGCAGAAAGCTGAAATCCACTTTGATACAGGATCTCACCTAGCCATGAAGCATTGGTATCCACGATATCTCCGTGAAGCACCTCTTCGCCTGTACTCAACATTGCCACTTTCAACATAAACTTAACCTTTGCTTTTTTCTTCTGATATCACAATTGTTCGATGCAAAATAGTAATTCATAGTCAACTACATTCAGATCAACTATTCTAATTAGACCGCCCTACAAGCTGATATTTTTCAATTTTTTAACGATTAAAGGGATTGCATCTATCATTCGTAAAGAGAATAATGCTCAGCTCACTATTTTTGGTTTTTCTCAATGGAGATCTCTGTGCGACTGAAGTCACTGTCTACCGCATTGCTTGCATTTGCTACGTCAACCCAAGCTGCTGATTTTGATATCAACAACTACTCTTATGACTTATATAGCGGCGATGATCAACAAAGCTACAGTCTTAACATTGAAACAAATGTAAATCCATTCTATCTCTCTTTAAATGACAATATTGAGACGGAACCAAAACTCGAAGCGCCTCTTCCATTGTATCTTCAAGTTCAGCCTGAAAAAGACTGGAATTACCTGAAAGAACAAACCTATACGATTTTGGGTCTCAGCGTTGCTACAGTGGGCTTAATGACACTTCTGCCTGAGAGTATTACTAAGTGGGATGCCGAAGCCCGCGATATGAGTAAGCTCGGTGAAAAATGGGCTGATAATGTCAGCCAAGGTCCTGTATGGGACAGAGACGAGCACTTCCTCAACTACATAATGCACCCATACTTTGGCGGTGTTTACTACACGGCTTCTCGTCATGCAGGATTCAATGAATTTGAGTCTTACCTTTACTCAATGACAATGTCGACGTTGTTCTGGGAATTTGGCGTAGAAGCGTTTGCTGAGATCCCATCTTGGCAAGATATTTTCATCACACCTTTCTTTGGCGCTGTTGTCGGTGAACTGATGTTCGAAGGCGAACAAAAAATTGTCCACAATGGTGGTGAAGTATTAGGGTCAGAAACCCTAGGTGATGTCTCGCTGTTTTTCCTAAACCCAGTTGGTCACATTCATTACTGGGTGACAGACGCATGGGGTGGTGATGCGAAGTTTAACTTCCGAACTCAGCCTTGGACAGGTTACCAAACCGAAGTCGATATGGCAGTAAACCCGCAAGGTCCACTAGACAAACAGTTCTACGGAATGGAACTGACGTTAACCTTTTAACGTTGTTCTTTACCTTGTTCAAAGCGCCCTTCGTGGCGCTTTTTCAATTTTTAGAGCATTATTCGATTTTTAGAGCTATATCCACTGCGCTTTTAATAAACTTGATTCTTATCATATTTCTCTACCGCTAATTTTCTATACTCACTAATACCCAAACGACCTCAAGGTGCAGAGTTCAGCATCTTGAAGTTACTTGGGTATAGTTAATAGCCACCCTGCGATCAGGAGGATGTAATATGTACACGACTTTTATTGTAAATTTTGTCGGCACTGCAACCCCTACCACTATCAAGAAATTAGCGTCAACGACACACGATAATGGTGGAAAGTGGCTTCTTAGCAAAGTGAATTTCATTGAACACCAAGTTGCAGCCGTTATAAAAATTGAGTTGCCATCTGAGAATGAAGATACCGTCAAAGATGCTTTCTTAAATACCCCCGACCTCATCGTACAATTCAGCCAAGCGAGCGATCTGAGCTACGAAGCCGATACCATCCACCAAATCAGATTGGACTCTAATGATAGAGCTGGCATCGTGAATGAAATCAGCCATGTACTTGATGGACAGGGAGTTAGCATATTAGACATGGACTGCCAGCGCGTATTTATTGCTGGCGGAGGCGGTGTCAGTTCCAGCCTCTTCAGCTCGACCATGGCATTAAAAATACCTAAAGAATCCAACATCAACGACATCATTAACGAGTTGGAATCACTGAGCGAAGATACGCGTGTCGTGTTGGAGGATTAAAACAAGATGAGAGTATCACTTGATACTCTCATCATACCCATATTGAAATACTCTTTTCTTGCTTACTTACGTTCGCTAAACAACGTGAATTTCTTCTGGGAATTGCGCATAGATATTGATCGGCTTGCCGAGTGGCGGAATGTGTTTCTGGTTTTTTGCCATTTTAATGATGGCTTTATCAAGCCCTCGATGCGACATGCTGCGCCAATAATTAGGATCGCGACCAATCTCTTTATCGTATGCAGCGGTCGTCAGGTCTTCACTTCGAAAAGGCTCTAGAAAAGGTAGATCAGGCAAAGGTTGACTGACATCCATGTATTGCTGAATCACATTCCACAACCGCTTTTGATCATCTGAACGGGCAGAATCAATCAAATCCCCTATATTAATAGGTTGGCTGTAATCACTATAGCGATGACATAGAACCACGTTAAATTTGGGGCTTCCACTCGGACCAGTCACCTCTATCATTCGACAATCAAACTCTATAAATGGGTGACTGTAAACCACATAGTCACTGCTACCGTAAAGAGTGACCATCCCTGTCTTACGATTTAGGCTGTATGTTTTTGTCACCAAATTACGAACCAGATGCTTGGGAAGTTTTTCAAATATAAGCCAAGTAAAAAACCATCTAGCAATGAATACAGTGGCAAAAAAACCAAAAATATTAATAGTAGCAGTCTTCATCATATCAGCATCGATATAATTTGGATTGGAAAGTATAGGAATAATAAAATGATATAAAATAGCTATCGGAACCAAAAATACTGGCGAATTTTCAAGAAAACGAAACACTAAAAGGAAAAACTTTTTTGGCTCAATTTTAGATAATTCATTTTGATCTGCAGAATACATATTATCGCTTTTAGATTTTGCGAGATTTCGTTTTCTAACTAAATCAACAGGTGCATCATCTTGAGGAGACGTATGGCGAATCTTATCTCCAAACGTGTTAAGCGGCTTAAATCTTCTCTTAATTTTCTCAGGATCCTCTTGGCTTTGAGGTTCCCTACTATCAAATACTGACGTTTCTTCTTGATTCATTTTGTTTCCCTAAACAACGTGAATTTCTTCTGGGGATTGCGCATAAATATTAATCGGCTTACCGAGTGGCGGAATGCGTTTCTGGTTTTCTGCCATTTGTGCGACCACTTGGTCAAAATCTTTGTCCGACATACTGCGCCAGTATTTGGGGTCGCGCCCGATTTCTTTATCGTGTGCTTCGGTTGTTGGGTCTTTGCTGCGGAATGCTTCTAAAATTGGCAGATCGGGCAGTGGCTGGCTAACGTCCATATACTGCTGAATCACGTTCCACAGGCGTTTATGATCATCTGGGTGCGTTGAGCCGATCATCTCCCCAATGGTGATATGCTGGCTGTAGTCGTTATAACGGTGCACAAGGGCGATGCCAAATGAAAGGTGCCCATACTGGTTAGTTGAGCTGAATAAACGGCAATCAAACTCCACAAAGGGGTGGCTGTATATCACATCCTCGTCATTGTCATAAAGGGTCACCATACCTGTTTGGCGGCTTAGCGTGTATTTTTTTCTTAACATTATATGAGCAAACTGGTGAAACAATAATAATGTTACTCCCCAAGTAATACCAAATGGAATAATAACATAGTTAATACCCATCATATTAATATCTATAAATATATCTAAACCTTCTTTAAATGGCTTAAAAAGAGAGCCCCACAGTGACAACATAAACACGATAGGAAAGAAAACCAACACAGCAGTCTTACTAAACAAATATATATAATAAACCGCTTGATATATATTAATAAAATCCGAGCTTGACATGCTTTTCTCATCCCAAAATTTAGAGTCGTCACCTTTTATTTCAGAAGGTTTTAACTTTTCCATTAAGTTTTTAGGCGCATCATCCTGAGTTAGCGTGTAGTCAAACTTTTGCCCAGATGCATTTAACCGACCAAATCTATTTTTTCTTGTTTCAGGGCGATTTTGGTGTTGAGGTTGACTGCTGTCAAATACAGAGTGTTCTTTCTTCATTGTTCTATACCTACCGATGATGATTGTAACCAGCCAATATCATCACTATCAAAAAGTGGAATGCCTCGAACCAATGAATCTATGGGTTTGTCCATCGGCGGTAGTGGGAAACTGTGCTCATCTACCGTTAGTTGCGCGCGCACTGTAATAGCTCGTTGGTAACTGAATTCATGCATCTTGTATGTTTGCGGAATAACCTGCTGTTTGGTGTGTGGAACAGGCTTGGTGAATGTGATGAAATAGAGCTTGCCGTCTAACACCTTGTGTTCGTGTTGTACAGCCATGTTTTCCCCACTGATTAGAAAGAATTGAGGCGAGGCATAAAGGTTACCTGAATCCACTTCTCTAATTTCTTGCAATGCCGATTCGCGAATATAAAGAGATTCATTTATCAGATCCGTATTTAATACATGGTGAAGGTTGCTTCTTAAATAGATAACGTGTGTGCTACCGTTACGGTGTATTTTCGACAGCGCTTCTTGCGGGATCTCGATATCGGAAAGGATCATAAAACGTTCCAGCGTATAGAGATTGACGCCAAAATTTAGAAGCAAGTTCACTAAATGCCGGTAGCCAATGTCTGAATCTTGCAATTGCTTTAGGTTATCTGGCGGGGAGTCAGAGAAAGGACCATTTTTGAGCCAACGTTCAATTTCACTGTCTTTTAACCAGATGTAAAGTAGCCCGCCGACCACAGCAAAGCCGAGCCCCCACCACCCCAGCATGGCCAACACGGAGCCTTTCGTTCCTAAAGCTGCAAAGCTTGAGATTGCTGAACCTATGGCCACCATCCCCATCGCTACACCTGCATCATGGTCGTTTTCAGAAAATGACACTAAGCTATCTCGTATGGCTAGACCAGAGGTTAAAAGCCCAGCAGCCCAACCCACAATACTCAATCGAGATAATTCTTTAGCAAAACTGAATTTTTCAACCAGTAATTTCGGGGTTTTGTGCGTCTTGTTCATCCATTGAAACGCTTGGGCATTTTGCCCCATAAACATATTCGCAGAATGACCAAGTGTAATAGCAAAATCTAGAGCAGCACTTGTTGCACTAGCGACATTGTATAAGCTTCTGTCAGAGCTACGTAATTTCTTAAAATGCTCTGTATTAGCATGCAAATTAAACACTTCTATAACGGTTATGGCATAGGGGAGCCTGAGTTTGTAATAGGTATTGCTTAATTTGGTGCCAGCTACCCCTTTGCTTTCGAGATCTCTAAACGCTCGATTGTATTCTGGGTCTTGCGCCATTTTGGCTAATTCTGATCCTTCTGGTGCAATGTTCACCAACCATGTTTTCTTACTGGTTTGTAAGCCTATGTTGTGTTGGTCAGCAATTTTCTTAACCGTGCGTTTCTTACTGGCCATGACCAGTTCTTGCGTGTCTTCGAACTGCTGGTACACCTCTTTATTCACATGATTCGATGAACGGCTGGGCAAACGCTCACCACTGGTGGTTCCCCATTGGTTTCGAGGTACACCATCTGCCCCCATTTCAGCCGAGCCGACGACCACACCAGAAAGCTGATGTTGCCCAGCTTCATAAAGATTGATATGCCCCATCACGGGCGGCGCACCATGTTTTAGCATGGCCAAAGGGGAGAGATACGCTTTGATCAGGAATGAGGTGGTTTGGGTTCCCACCATTGAAGCGGTTACCGCATTAAGTGATTCAAAATACCCTTGGAATAACCCATTAATGACCCCTGTTACACGCCTAACCGTGCCATACTCACCTTGCTCGTTATCCATGCCCATCATTTCCCCTGTGAGGACATCTTTGAGCTCTTCCGATTTAATGTTTTCGATATTCAAAAGCAGGTTTTCATCTGCCCACTGAGCAATCAGCGCTAAGGTGGTGAACCCAGAGCCATCGTTATAAGGAACAATATCTTCGATGCAAGGTTTAAGATGCACTATCCTTTCATCACCTTCCCCCTTGATTTCAACAATTTCATCAAGTTCAGGGAACAGCACACGGTGGAGTTTGTGGCTATTGTCGTTTCTTAATATGCGCTCAACACGTTCGATATAGGGATTATAAAGCCCATCATCATTGGGCATCCCTATGGTATCGATACTCTTATAATTCTGAGAAAGCGCGCTTAACGCTCTACCTGCTAAAAAATGCACTAACGTTGGGTCTTGATCGTCACCGGAATTCACATCCCTTGCGGCGTGGTATAAGTCATCCTTTTCAAAAATTGGCGCTAATTTATCTTTGATCTGCATAAACGCAAAACGAGCCGCGAACCTTTCTACCTCTCGTAACGTATGCCTGTACTTACTGTCATAGCTCGTATTGAGTGCACCCCTGTATTTGTGGTAGGGATTAGGTTCGTTTCCGAACTTCTTTTGCATTATAAAGTTGTGTACGAGTTCAGCGCTGCGAAAATGCGGTTGGTGGGTCGCATTTTCACTGAGTTGCATCACTAGCAAAGAAGTGAAGTTGATTAGATAGGTGTGCTGACGTAACTCAAACAGCGGATCGGATAAAAGTATGCCTTTTAGTTTTCGACTCTTGGCATCCTTTAGCACATCTTGACATGACGGCATTGAAAAATCTGGGCGCTCTGTAACTTCTTCGCTCTCTACAAAACCTGCTTTGCGATTTATGTACATCATCGCTTGATATTTTAGATAGGACTCTAACCGCTCGACATAATCGGGATCGGTTTCCTTAAAAAATTGTTTGCCAGAAAACCATCGATCATTCAGCGATTGCTCTAAATTTTTCTCAATAAGTTCGTAGCGGCTTTTTAGCCATTCTCCAGCTAAGTCATGCACCAATAAGCTTGGGTCTGGCAGTAAGTATTCCAAATCCGCTTGTCTTGCTCTCATTTCAGGCAGCGTATCCAGATCTTCTTCCAAGAATTCTGGTGGTTGTAGGCGTTGTTCTAACTCAGATTGATCATTTTCTAAATAGTTAAGGCGAGCCGCACTCCACTGCACTTCTGAAAACGCAATTCGGACGTCGGTTACGTTCCTCGACTCTCTTGACGGATACCAAATTTCTTTAATAGGCTTTCCTGTGGCTTCTCGGCGTTCTTTTAATCGAAAAGGCTTATCCCGCCCTTCTCGGTACTGGTATAAGTGAACATCCCGATAGGTCATGTCTCCATTCTCATCGGTCGAGATTTCTATCTCTCGCCAGAACTTGCCGCGATATGTCAGGTACACATACCCTGAGCGAGACAACGCGATGCAGTCTTGTTGCTTTTTTTCTCTATCAAAGCTTGGGAGCGTAGTGAATGGTAAGAAAGCGCACACTTGAAAATCTTGTTCATCTGAGCGCTCTGGTGTGCTGGAAACATCGTTAAACAGAGGCAATTTAATGGGGTCGCCTTCGCTTTCAACCTTTAACCACACATTGGCGTTGTCTACTTCTGGTTTCCAATCCCACCCATACACTGTCGAGATTTCATTTTCACTATCCACCAATTTTCTACTTTCAATGGTGGTTTTTTGGTTCATGTCCGTTAGGTCATAAAATTCAAAGTCTTGTTCGGATCCATGCGATAACCCGATGGTTTCAACTAAGAATTTTTCCTTTTCGCTTTGTGCGTTAAATCCCTTAATTTCGAAAACATAACTCTGGTTGGTTTCAATAGAGAAAGAACCTTGCGCACCCTTTTTGTGCTCATCAAAGGCTTGAAATGCTTCTACTTTATTTGGGTTTTCTTGCTTATCTTCGTTACTGAGGTTTTGTTCTTCTTTTTCTAGGTTTACAAAATCCCCTGTGGTAGCGAAAATATAGTTAACAGGGTTAGACTGTACGCCCACAGCCCCATCCCACGCTTGTTTTACGTTGGAGGGTGCGCCTTCTTCACGAGGCTTTCTCGATTGGACTAACGGTACCCATTCGTCAAAATCGAGCTCAACCTTGTAGCGACCTGCCGTTAGATTACTCACTAAAACAGGAGATTCTGCAAGCATAAATGAGGTTTTCTCACCGCTATCGGCGATAAGGTTACCTGATACCCAATTCAGAGGTTGATTGAATTCATCACGAAACGTCAGTTCTATCCAATATTTCTTTTGCATACAAGGTGCACAAAACTCAAACATGACTTTGTCTCCACGAGTTCAACTTGGGTAAATAACTTTCATCCAACATCATTTTTTCTATCAGTATTTCCGAATTAACCTCTACAGGGGCGAGACGGGAAAATACATACAATTCGCTGTCGCTGGGTTGCAAACCTTTAGAATGAGCAAATGTTAAAAGCTCTGTGATTTTTAATTTGGGATCTTCAAACCTTTGAACGAGTTCTGGCATCCATTGCTAACAGGCTTTTTCGATATTGGAGGCATGTGCTGTAAACGAATAGCAATGCTTTAGATGATGTTTGCGTATTCTCCACCAAGGCTCATCTGTGGGTTGCCAGCGCTTAGGTGGAAGATGTGACCTATTAATCACTCGCCCTTCTCTGGTTAACGAGATGGCGTGAATACAGCCGAGAAACTCTGCAAGTTCTTCATTACTGAATCTAGGAAGCATTCCACCCAATACTTCCGGATCGTAAAAACGGAAGAAAACTTCTTCACCCTCATAACCAGAAACCAATAAGCTTCTTAAATGCTGGAGTAAGTCTTCCGAACTGGAAGATGTCGCGAAAAGGATACCCTCCATCCAAATTTTTGAATCTGTTATGTTGTAAACGCTAGATACATCCCATAGGACGGGGGACATAGAAACAAGATCAGAAAAATGCTCCCCATCGAACAAAGAGAAATAGGGCACATCCATGTTTTGCCATTTCTCACTTTCTGGGGACTGATGACCACTAAGCCAATAGATATTTAGATGCTCGTTTTCGCTAAACCACTCCAACATATTATTGCCCCATCGAACACAGTTTTAGCATGGGTAAATGTAACTCTTCAGCTTCAACTAGGCTCTTGATAGGAACAAACTCCGTTGGTTGATATCCTGTTCTGGCTTCTTCTTTATCTCGTTCCTTGACTGCTGCAACTTCAGAGCTTTCAGAACTCACAGTAATACCTGCGTCTCCAATAAATACATTGCCGCTACCACTTGCAATAACGCCGCCATGAGCCGTTCCATCTCCCATTCGAGCAGCCGGTTTTCCGTTAATGAAAACGCTTGATGAACCAGCAGATATGGAATCTGGAGGACCAATACATGGAGCCATATCACCCTGACGTGCGGCGGGCATAGAATTGATAAATACGTTGGATGAGCCCGCAGCAACAGGGCACCCCACATGAGGGATTTTTCCTGTTTTATCTGGACAAGAGTGAGCATCACCGACTCGGGCAGCAGGTTTAGACATGGAAATAATACTTCTTAAGCATACAAAGTGGCTGAATTAAAAAGCATTTGTTGTCATTAACAGAAATGTAGATTGCACAATATGCGAAAGATCTCACATTAAGAATTTAATGCTCAACCAGAGAGATAATACGAGGGTAGATACAGACAAATTAAGTCAGTGCGAGGTTCATAGCCTGATAGCGATAATGAGAAGTCCCCTGTTAATGAAGTTGACCAAACCACGCAAACGCAGATCGGGATTTCTAGCTAGTCACTGTAAATTAGTATTTTTCTTGAATGCTCTGAATAGACACTAACGAATCAACCGTTGTATACCCTTTCAAACATTCGGCGGCATTTGCGTTAGCCAAATGAAGTGTTTTTACTGGGCTAACTTCATTATAGATGCCCCAAAGGCAAGCGCTGCAAAACGCGTCTCCCGCCCCTACGCTAGAAACAATATCTTCAGGGCTGAGCTGTAGGCTTTCAACCCAAATAGAATCACCAAATTTAGAAACCCACGCGGCGCCTTCTGGCATGTGGATGATGACGTTTTTATTTACTCCTTTCTCAAGCAGTGCCTTCGCGGCTTCCAAGATATCTTCTGAGTCTATTGTTCCGTTTTTTCGCAGCTTTTTTTGTAAACAGTACCCTGCTTCGAGTTCGTTTATGATCAAGTGGTCGACGTATTTCAGGCAAGGGGTAACCTGTTTTTCAACGTTTTCAATTTCCGTCGAAACCATGTCTAAACTGGTTTCTAAACCCAAGATCTTTAACTGTTTTAGCGCTTTGGCAGCGTAAGGTAAACCGTTTCTGTCTAAGGTATCCATGGTTTTGAGCAGCAATAAATACCCAAAGTGTGCAATTTTTATGTTTCGCATACCAATGGCGGTATAAGGAATGTCGACAGGGGAAAAGCCCGCCGATACTCCATCCTGATAAAAGAAGGTCCGTTCGCCGGTGCTGATATCCGTCATAACATGAGTGTGCGCCGTAATGCCTGGGACCGACTTGATCCACGAATAGTCGAACCCGTACTGATGGCAGATATCCAAAGCAAACTGACCATATTCGTCGTCCCCCACCACACCACACCCATAAACAGGTAAGGTGTCGTCTAGAACGCTTAGGCCAATCGCCACATTAAATGCGCAACCACCGGGGCCTTTGACTTGTCGCTCAATAAGCCCTAGACCCGATTTTTCGGGCCAAGGGGAGACAAAGTGAACCAAATCGATGATCCAATTCCCGATGCACAGAATGCCTTTTCTACCTGCCATGCTCACCTACTTAAGCTCATTCCAAAGTGGATAAATCGCAGGTTCGTCTTCAACAATGTCTGAAAAGCGGCCAAGTGGCTGATCAAAATAATTGTCACCATTGTCGTCGTTCGCCATCGATACTTCGCCAGTCAGCACCGAACCTTTGCCTTTTTCACCGTAAAAGCGATGCATTAACCCTGTAGGAATTCGAATACTTTGCCCGGGCTCAAGGATGATTTTCTCGAACGGTTTAGCCCTTACAACTTCCCCATCCACCGTTACTTCGATGTCTTTGTCTAAGTGCTCGCCTTTACCATTCACTTTCACACATTCCACCACTAAGTTACCGCCACCGCGGTTGATGATGTCTTCAACTTTTTTCTTGTGATAATGAAGGGGGGTTTCCTGATCTTCTTTTACCATCATGATTTTTTCAGCATAAGGCACGCTGTTTTTATCCGACTGATCGCCATTGCGAATGCAAAACAAAACCAACCCTCGTTGGTCGAATCGGTCTTCGTTGAAGTCGGTCACATCCCACCCTAGCTGGTATTTATGATTGTAAGCCGCTAGGTCGCCATTACCTTGCCATATCTCTTTATTCCAATTCCCCCAACGCGGAAGTTTAAAATGAAATTTTTCCATCAATTCTTCAGCGTCGCGTATGGCTTGATTGACCTGAGATCGTTTCATTGTATTTTCTCCACAGATTTATTTTGATGAGACAGCAAGGCTGCCGTGAAAATTTGATGCTGAATCATGGCTTCTTGAGGTGTAACACATTGAAAGCCTGATACGCTGCCAGACGCCAGCTCGTCGATAAAAGATGCCCACATTTGTAATACCGCATCGGTAAAACCGAACTCCATGATCCCACCTGAAATGGTCGGGTAAACGGGCAAATAACCCACTGGTACGGTTTGCCATATTTGTGCACCACCAGCCTGATATTCCATTTTTTCGTACTGGTTTGGGTTTGCAGTAGAAAATCGAAAACTGCGATTGATTCCATGCAGCTCAAAATACCAAGAATTATTGTGGCCTGGTGCTATTCGGTACGTTTTCAAACGTGTTGGAAATACCTGACCTTGCCAACTCGTCATACAATGTAAATCGGCATTTTCAAAGGTATCGCAGTCAATCCACTCCCCTTGTGTGTTCTTTCTTTTTGTCACCACGTCGCTTAATTGGGCGTAAACACTTTCAAATGCCCAACCCAGCTTTAAAGGCACATGCAGAATGTGCATTCCCAAATCGCCCATACACCCGTATTCACCACAAAATTGCTTTTGCCGTTTCCAGTTAATTGGCTTATCTGGGTTGATATCACTGGAGTGAAGGAATCCAATATCAGCATGCAGAAAGGTATTCTCGTCGCTGTTTTCCATGTCCCGAATCATGGCTTGCATTGCTGGGTAAAATGGAAATTCTGAAGTACAGCGCACAAACACCTCTGGGTGATCGTCAATGCACGCTAAAATCTTTTCAGATGCCGATTTGTCGATGCCGAAAGGTTTCTCAGCAAGTAGGTGCTTCCCTGCTTTGATGATGTCTATATAGAGCTTTTCATGTAAATGATGCGGCACCGCGCAATAAATCGCATCGATGGATTCATCGCTAAGTAGCTCTTGGTAATTTTCGGTATAGGTTCTGATGGATGTAAAATTGTCTCGATACCAGCCATGTATTGACGTGTTGGTATCACACAACGCAACGATTTCTGGCTTGGCTGCAACATTCGTTAAATGACACCAACGTGAGGCTGCCGAGGCAAATTCTTTGCCCATCATCCCACCGCCAATAATCCCAAATCGGATGGTTTTCATGATGCGTCCCCAATCAGCAATTTTGCCTCTTGTGGCGTTACGCCTTCATGGACAATGTTCATTAGGGCGCGCGTAATTCCAGCAGGGTCGTGGTGTTGAATCACATTGCGACCATACACAATCCCCTTTGCTCCCTGCTCCATAAGCTCGGATGTTCTTTTCAGAATTTCGTCATCACTCACCCGGCCGCCCCCTCTGACCAAAACAGGCACTTGCTGCGCAGTTTCGATCACTTTGTGGTATTGGCTCACATCGTCGCAAGGATCCGCTTTAATGATATCCGCCCCCAGCTCACTGGCTTGACGAACCAAAGGGACAATTTTACTGATGTCACCATCGACCATATAGCCTCCAGCACTGCTATTGGGCTGCATGACCAAGGGTTCGACCATTAAGGGCATATCGTAAATCTCACATTCTTTGCGCAGCACGTTGATTCGTTTTAAGCACTGACGATACAAATCGGTCTCGTTCGGCAATTGCAATAGGTTCACCACCACGCAAGCCGCATCTAACCTAAGTGCTCTTTCCACTGGATTTTCGATCATTTCAGAAAAAATAGGCGGCACCAACTCCGTGCCATAGCAGTTCGCAATGTCTGTTCTCAATACCAATGCTGGCTTCTTAGGCTTGTTCATGCCTTGAAGTAAGCGAGCACTGCCCGGTGGAAGCTGGATGGCATCCGGGTCAGCTTTCACAATGGCAGAGATGGCTTGTTCCATATTCTCGATGCCTTGTAGAAACGCTCCCTGATTAAACATTCCGTGGTCTATCGCCACATCAAAACAGTGACCTGACTCCCCAAACAATCGGTTCATTCTTGCTGATAACATGATATTTTCCTTAGCCTGCAACCATTAAATGGACGAGTTCTTCGCTGTTAGTTTCAGAAGCCTCACGCACTCCAACCACTTGACCACGACGAAGGACTGTAATTCTGTCGGATACGGCAAACACGTCATTCATGTTGTGAGAGATAAGAATGATCGCAACGCCTTGGTCTTTGAGCTTTAAAATCAGTTCCATCACCTTTCTTTGCTCTGGCACCCCGAGCGCGGCTGTCGGTTCATCCATGATCAGAACTTTTGCTTGCCAATACACCGCGCGACCAATGGCGATCGCTTGCCTCTGACCACCAGACAAACTCAATACAGGCTTTTTCAACGAAGCATTAGGGATAATAATGTCGAGCGGTTTAATTACTTCTTCCGCGACTTTGGTCATGTACGTTCTATCGAGAACAGGGAAAATACCGAGGCGTTTGGTTTTAGGTTCTCGACCAAGAAAAATATTGCTGCCCACGTCCAAATTATCGGCGAGCGCCAAGTCCTGATAGATGGTTTCGATACCTGAACTTCGAGCTTGTGACGGGTCTTCAAACGCAATTTGTTCCGCTTGGTACGTCATGGTTCCACTATCGGGGATATATACTCCAGACAGTGTTTTAATTAGGGTGGATTTTCCTGCTCCATTGTCTCCCACCAGCGCCATCACTTCGCCTGGCTTGACTTCAAACGACACATCTTTAAGGGCTTCAACACCACCAAATGTTTTACAAATCTTCGATGCGGAAAGAATCGGTTTCATTTCAGAAGTACTAGTCACCAGAGCCTCCTGTCAGCTTAGATTTAGATTGGTCAATAAACACAGAGACAATGATCACGACCCCGACGGCGACAAACTGCCAAAATGGCTCCACGTCTATGAATACGAGACCAAACTGGATCACCGCGATTATCAACGCCCCAATTAATGTACCAACCACAGTGCCATAGCCACCAAATAGACTTGCACCGCCAATAACAACCGCTGCAATGGAATCCAAAAGCATCGGTTCACCCGCTTGAGCTGCACCCGCAGAAAACCTTGCCGTGTATGTAGCCCCTGCCAGCCCTGCACACAACGCCGCGAGGATATATACCCAAGTCAGCTGTCGTTTTACTTTGATTCCTGAACGGATAGCCGCATGCCTGTTACCACCTATTGCGTAGGTGTATTGACCAAAGCGAGTTTGAGAAAGGATGTAATGCGCGACAATCAAAACCGCGAGGGCGAGAAAAACGGGGTAAGGGATTCCAAGTAACTTGCCATTACCAAAGGCATACAAATACGTATTGTTGACGGGTACTGTGGTGCCATCGGCAAAGATAAAGCCCATCCCTCGCGCAACGCCATACATGCCTAGGGTTCCGATAAAAGGAGGAATAGCGAGCCGTGCAATCAGGGTTCCATTAATAACCCCGGGTATAAAGGAAGCAAATAGCGCGGCAGCAAACCCAACCACAATGGCAATGAAGGTATCCGCAGGCATTAAGTTCATGGTAGTAGCCATAATCACAGACGCAAAGCCCATGATGAAACCCAACGACAAATCGATTCCCGCCGCGATGATGACAAAAGTTTGACCAATCCCAAGTAAAAGTGGCGCGGCCGCAAACAACGCGATGCTTTGTAAGGTAAAGCTGTTACCCAGAAACGTCGTTTCAAACATAATTTGAGACCACACTTCGAAAAAGATCAGCAATAAGCTCAAAAACAACCAAGGCCACGCTTTACTCAACCATTCCAGCCAAGAAAATCCCGTATCTTGAGATGAGCTGTCCTCTGCCTTTGTGGTAGTTGGGACACTAGACATAAATAACACCTATTTTTGGAGTTTCTGGGGCAGAATCCGTCTGCCCCTTAGTTTCAAGCGAATGCTTAGGGTTGAAGACCCTTATTGAGTTCTATGGCTCATAACTCGATGAACCACCGCTCTGTGACACACCTATTTATGAGGCATCGCTTTGAGGTTTAATCTGAGTACACGTACTTCAGGATGTCTGGAGAATCGATGTTCGATTTATCCATCACCACAAACCCTGTACCGATCTGGTTAGGCACGGCTTGCCCAGTAAGAAGTGCGTGAGCGGTCATCACTCCGTAATACCCCATAGTTGCTGGTTGTTGAGCTACAGCGATATCGACCAAACCAGACTTGATGTCTTGCACAATTCTTGGCAGTGCATCAAATGCAACAACTTTGATTTTTCCAACTTTACCCAGTTTTTTAACACCTTCCGCAGCGCCCAAAGCAGAGAAAGTATTTGCGCCAAACACACCCGCTAAATCAGGGTTGCGTGCATAAACGGCTTGAAGTTGAGATGCGGATTTATTGGAATCATCTTCGTTGTATTGAATTTTCAGTACTTCGACATCCGGCCAGCGTTTCATTTCATCCATAAAGCCTTCGGCACGCTGGTCTGTGGTAGAGATGCCTGGTTTCACGCTGGCAACGTACACTTTTCCCTTGTGTCCAATGGATTCAGCGAGTGCGCGCGCTGCAATTCGACCACCTAAAACATTGTCTGAAGCGATATAGCTATCAACGAAATCACCCGGTCCCGAACCATCTTGGTAGTTACCATCGTCAATGAAAGTATCGACAGTAATGACGCGAATGCCCGCATCTACAGCCTGTTTAAGTGGGGCGATAAGTTGTTGCTTATCCACGGGGGAAATCAGGATCGCATCAGGTTTTTTTGCAATGATCGCATTCAGTATTGGTACTTGAGCGGTGGTATTCCATTCTCTTGGAACTTGGAAAGCCAAATCCGCGCCAATGGCATCAGCAGCATGTTGGGCACCGCGATGCATGGTGAAATAAAATGGGTCAACCACACCCGGGATAAGGGCGAGTTTCAACTTTTCGGCGGCATTGGTCATATGGCTAAACATCGCAGACAAACCAATGATTGCCGTCATGGTGGCAACTTTTACGGTATGTTTCATCGTTTTCCTTCCTTGTTTCAGATGGGATGACATGGGCATTTCTAGCAATGCAAAAACGTCACTAGAGACCGGCAATTCGTCCGATTTGCCTTTACCCGATTTTCAAACCGAACCGTTAAAGTTAACCCTATGTTATTTTTAGACACGTGTATATAATCAAAAATGAGAAAGGTGATTTAGTGAACAGTTTAGAAATAAGCGGAAAGATGGATTCTTTAAAATACAGTTAGTTATGTAGATTTAAATTCCACACCGAAAATGATCATGTATGAAATTCAATCAAAATACAGGCTTTAAAGGTCCATTTTTTGAGTAAGGATTACGCCGAAAGTCTTTTCACCAATCTTGAATGGATCGTCACTTCGCGAATAATTTCTGGCTCCAACACGGCATCAACAACGGCTCTTGCCATCTGATTGCAGCTTTGTTTCACTGTGGTCAATGGTGGGTGCAAGTACGGCGCCAATTCAATATCATCGTGACCTGCGAGTAAAACCTGTTTACCGATTTTCACACCTGCATTATTCAGCGCACTCAAAGCCCCCACCGCAATGTTGTCGTTCATACAAATAATGCCGCATGGCTGCGCCTTCCAATCGGTCTCTTTTAGCCATTGGTGAATCATTTCGTAGCCGTACGTGGCATCTGGCCAAGTAATATCCGACGTTTCATCAACGATGAAACGTGGCTTAAGATTGGCTCTTTCAAGGCAATCTTGGTAGCTTTTCCGCCGAGCTGTAATCGAAGGTTTTTCCAGAACTTTAGGTACATCCAAATAGTATGGGTGAATGTCTTTTTCTAGAAAATAGTCAGTGATGATCTCTAAGCTGTGACGATTGTCGTTTACCACATAACTGGCGTTTTCGAGTAAGCAGTTATCCAACCAAACAATATGGATATCGTGTCGAAGCGCTTCAAAAAAATGAACGGATGTTTCGTCATTTGAGGTTGGAACGAGAATCAGCGATCTCGGCTTTAAACTCCGGAGGGATTGAATGATTTTGCGCTCGCGTTCTGGATCGCCATGGGTACTTTGTACAATGAGATTCAAGCCTTTTTCATTGGCAAAATCTTCGATGTATTTGAGCGTACCGGAGTAAAAGCTGTCTGTCGTAGAAGGGACAACTGCGGCAATTAATGAGCTCTGCCCTTTCACTAAATTCACAGCGTGTTGATTCGGCACATATTGCAAAGCTTCACACGCTGCTTGAATACGCGCAATGGTGGCTTGTTTAAGGGACATATCACCATTGAAATACTTAGAAGCCGACGCCCGAGAAACACCCGCCAATTTGGCAACATCAGACATAGTAACGGTATTGGACGGCTTACTGGACATAGGTTTCCTTTCTGTGTGTGAGCGCTCTAGAGGCTATTCCTTCCCTAACCCCTACGAATTTTTCAGCATTCTCTACACGAGTCAATAGACAAGATATGAAAAGGGCGAACACACCACGTATTCGCCCGTAATAGATTCTCTTTCGAATGCTACGAAACAGACCACTGAGACAGTGAACGTTTGAAATCGGAGTAATCAAATTCATTCAGCTTTTGAATTTCCCCGTCGGAGCGCTCACAGTAAATGGATGGCATTTTAAGCCCATTAAACCAATTCAGCTTAACCATGGTGTAGCCTGCGCTGTCTAAGATGTGTAGCTTCTGTCCAATTTCTAACGGGGCATCAAAGTTCGCTACGCAGAATTGGTCGCCCGCCAAACAGGAGCATGAGCCAATCACGTATTGGTGTTCACCACTTTCATTCGCTTCAAGGATCGATGCGGGTTCATCGTAGATAAGGGTATCCAATCGATGCGCTTCCGTTGCAGAATCGACGATGGCCGTTTTCATTTGGTTTTCAACCACATCGACGACAGTAACCACTAAGTCCGTCGTTTTGGTGATGATGGCTTCGCCTGGCTCTAAGTACATCTGAACACCGTGCTTCTCAGAGAATACTTTCAGCGCCAGCCCCAGTTTTTCTATGTCGTAACCCGGCCAAGTAAAAAATACACCGCCGCCCATACTGACCCAATCCAGTTTGTTTAGGTAATCACCAAACTGCTCTGAGATGGAGTCCAGCAAACCAATGAAAGCGTCTACGTCTTTGTTCTCACAGTTCATGTGGAACATTACACCGTCAATTGAATCGAATACTTCTGGGTTAATATGATCGGCTTGAACGCCCAAGCGAGAAAATTTTCGTGCCGGATTTGCTAAGTCTTGCCCCGCATAACTTACACCAGGGTTAAGGCGTAAACCGATCGAAGCTTTGCCTTCAACCATGTGGCGATAGGCAGCCAATTGATTTTGGGAGTTAAAGATCATCTTGTCGCAAATTTCAGCGACTTCGCGAACGTCTTCTTCGCTGTAGCCAACGCTGTATGCGTGAGTCTCGCCGCCAAAGGTTTCATGTCCGAGTTTAACTTCGTATGGACCGGAGCTTGTTGTTCCATCTAAATAGGGTTTGATGATGTCAAACACTCCCCAAGTGGAGAAACACTTGAGCGCCAACACCAACTTCACACCCGAAATCTCTTTCAGTAGTTTTGCTTTCTCTAAATTTGCTATCAACTTATCTTCATTAATCATGAAGTAAGGTGTTTTAAGTTCGCTTTTTTGCATTGTTAGTACCTTGAGAGCCTTCGCTAGAAAGCGCTGCCAAATCGTACAAAGCCGACGCAGGAGCATCGGCTTATATTTATTTTGTTTGGAATTCGTTGAGATTTGCTTTTGTAGCTATGAGACCGAGCGTTGTTTACGAATGTAAGTGAACACGATGGACAACGCTACAGCAGCAAATAACAAGAATTACTTCAAAGTATGGATAACCGGTAGCCCTTGACCAACTTCCAACTCTTGAACATGCCAATCCAGACCAATAGAAGGCATGGTTTCTAGGAACGGATCTGGGTCTAGTTGCTCCATGTTGAACACACCTTTGTCTGCCCACTCACCGCGGAAAAACTGAAGTGCTGCGGTAATGGCAGGAACACCCGTCGTGTAAGAGATGGCTTGATGCTCAACGTCTTCGTACGCCACTTCGTGATCGGCATTGTTGTAAATGAACACGCTGCGCTCTTTGCCGTCTTTCTTACCTTGAACCCACGTTCCGATACACGTTAAGCCAGTGTAGCCTGGTGCCAAAGAAGTTGGATCTGGCAACAGTGCTTTAAGAACGTGCAGAGGCTGAACTACTGTTCCATCATGTAAAGTCAGCGGATCTGGGCTTAGCAAGCCGATATCACGCATACAGTTGAAGTAGTTTAGGTACTTGTCGCCGAAACCCATCCAGAACTCGATACGCTTAGCAGGAATGAATTCTTTCATTGAGCGAACTTCATCGTGCGCCATTGAGTACACTTTATGTGTCCCACAATTCGGGAAATCAAATTCTAGCATACGAGAATGGCATGGTACTTGTTTCCACTCTTCGTTTTCCCAGTAGAAAGAATCACCTTGAATTTCCAGCATGTTGGTTTCTGGGTCAAAGTTGGTTGCGAACTTCTTACCGTGGTCACCCGCGTTCACATCCATAACATCGATGGTGTCAATTTCATCGAACAAGTGTTTCACTGCGTAAGCAGCAAATATCGATACCACACCAGGATCAAAACCTGCACCTAGAATACCCGTGATACCGGCTTCTTTAAACTTCTCGCGGTAGCCCCATTGCCAATCGTATGCCTGTGGAACTTGCTGCCCTTCAGAGCACAGATCGACGGCCACTGACGTGTCTAGGTACGATACTTTTGCTTGATAACACGCTTCCATGATGGTCATGTTTACCCATGGAGGACCAGCGTTAATGACGAGATCCGGTTGAACGTCTTTGATTAGCGTAACTAACGCTTCCACATCATCAGCGTCTACAGCGCGAGCTTCCAGCTTCTTTGATGGATCTTTTAGGTTATTTTTCTTCTGAATAGATTCGATGATTTTTTCACACTTACTGACCGTACGTGATGCAATTGTGATATCACCCAGTGCGTCGTTATTTTGCGCTGCTTTATGCGCGACTACCCAACCTACGCCGCCTGCACCAATTTGAAGAATTGCCATTATTCTTGTTCCCTTATTTCGCTAGTTCAACCGCTAACTGGTCGATATCATTTAATAGTTGTTCAAAATCTGACAAAGCCAGACATGGATTTAAAATGGTAAATTTAAGTGCAGACTGCCCATTAACCGATGTTTCACCTAAAACGGCAATACCGCGAACCAGTGCTTCTATGCGCACTTTTTGGTTTAGTTTGCACAAGTCCGTTACTTGTGAATTGGTCACTCGAAACAATACCGTTGATAACGCTGGCTCGGTCAGCAATTCAAAGCCTTTGCGTTGATGCACGAGGTCTGCCACCTGCAAAGTTTGCTCAAGCAAGTGATCATACATATCGCCCAACGCTTGCGGACCTACATTTTGCATTGTCATAAACACTTTCAGAGCGTCAAAACGTTTAGTGGTTGCGATGGACTTATCGACCAAATTCGGCAGCTCATCGTGTTCACGATTTAGGTAATCTGCATGATGAAGCAAGTACTTAAAATTCGCTTTGTCTTTTACAAGCAGAGATCCGCAGCTGATTGTTTGGTAAAACAACTTATGAAAATCCACACTCAACGAATCGGCTTTTTCAATACCGGATAACCGTGCTTTATGACTACTTAAAATCAGAGCGCCACCGTAAGCACCATCAACGTGCATCCAAAGTTCATGTTTTTCAGCAACATTGGCGATGGTATTCATATCGTCGATCGCACCATGATCGGTAGTGCCCGCTGTGCCAACTATGGCAAAAGGAATCAAGCCTTCGGCTTTTGCTTTAGTCACAGTGTCGTTCAGCTTCGACGCGTCCATGGTGCCATTTGGCAATGCATCTACTGTGAGAATGGCTTTCTCGCCTAAACCCATCCAAGATGCCGATTTTTGCACTGTAAAGTGTGCTTTTTCTGAGCAAACGATGCGTAATTTATCGGCATAGTCTGGTAGACCAAGCTTTTGAATGGAATGATCGCTAAGTTTGTCGGCAATCCAATCGCGTGCCAACATCAAGCCCATTTGATTGCTTTGTGTACCGCCGCTGGTGAAGATGCCGTCCGCTTTTTCGCCTAGGTCGTATTTCTCACATAACCAATCCACCACTTTCTGTTCAACATAAGTAGCGGAAGACGCTTGATCCCACGAATCCATGGATTGGTTCAATACTGCAATCATGGCTTCTGCCGCAACGGCTGGCATCAATGGAGGAGTATGCAAATGCGCAATGCAATTGGGGTGCTGCGTAAAGATGGCATTTTTAGCGACTAGGTCTGTTGCACTGCTAATGACATCAGTCAGGCTTTCATTGGACGAATTCAGGTTGACGGCATTGATTTGAGATTCAAGCAGTTTAGGATCCATCCCTGAATAAGGCTTATCGACTTGTTCAAAAAGTTGCTTCATCGCTGAAGTTGTGTGGTTCATTACCGATGCAAATTCATTCGCGCCTGCTACACCTGTGTGAATGAAATGCTTTTTCCACTCATCTGATTCTGGCAACGGTTCTTTAATGCCACCGCCAGCGACAACGATCGCTTCTTCAAGCACTTTCAAAGCAAAGTCAATTTGCTCAAACGAAATGATTAAAGGAGGCAAGAATCGAATAACCGAGCCGTCGCGCCCACCTTTTTCAACCATTAAGCCACGTTCTAGTGCGGCTCTTTGAATAGCAAGCGTCAGTTCCCCATCGGATTCTGGCTCACCAAATTTGTTTTTCTCACCGGTTGGTTTTTGAATTTCCAAACCTAGCATTAAGCCTCTACCGCGAACTTCAGCAATGCAGTTCACGCGCTTCTGGATTTTCTCGAAACCCAACCTTAAGTACTGACCGGCAATATTGGCGTGTTCAACAAGATTATCTCTCTCGATAATCTCTAACGCTTTCGCCCCTGAAACCATCGCAAGTTGGTTGCCGCGGAATGTACCTGTGTGCTCGCCTGCCTTCCAAGTATCGATGTCTTTACTGAACACCAGCAAAGACATAGGAAGACCACCACCAATGGCTTTCGATAAACATAAAATATCAGGCGATATGCCCGACTCTTCAAATGCAAAGCGGTAACCCGATTTACCTACGCCACACTGGATTTCATCGAATATTAATAAAATTCCATGCTCATCACAGAGGCGGCGAAGTTCGCGCAGCCAAAAAGCAGGTGCGGGAATCACTCCCCCTTCACCTTGTACGGGTTCAACAATGATAGCGGCAGGTTTCATGATGCCTGCTTCGTCATCATTTAATAGCCTTTCCATATAACGGATACTGGCTTTTGCGCCTTCATCGCCACCCAAACCAAATGGGCATCGCAAGTTATATGGAAACGGCATGAAATGTACGTCGGACATCAATCCAGTACGGCGTGCCTTGGTGCCTAGGTTCCCCATCATACCCATGGTGCCGTTTGTCATTCCGTGGTAAGCGCCGCGGAATGCAAACATGGTATTACGACCAGTCGTTTGTTTTGCCAGTTTGATTGCAGCTTCAACCGCATCGGCACCAGAAGGACCACAAAACTGAATCGCAGAGTTTTTAGCAAAATCTTCAGGAAGAAACGCTTTTACGCGTTTAATGAAGGTGTCTTTGGCTTTGGTGGTGATATCTAGAGTTTGATATGGCAAACCAGAATCTAACTGCTCTTTTAATGCTTGGTTTATTTCTGGATGGTTGTAACCCATTGCCAGCGTACCTGCGCCAGCCAAGCAGTCTAGAAAAATCTGACCACGAGTGTCTTCTACTAAAGCGCCGTATGCTCTTTTTATTGCTATAGGTAAACGGCGTGGATAAGAACGTACTTCAGACTCGTGTTGTTCTTGATCGAGTAAAACTTGATCGGGTGTGAGGTCATAAACCCCTTCAATACCCGGGACAAGAGATGAAAACGGGGATTCGGAGCGTGACGCGTCCATTTCAAAAGCTGTGCTCATCGCAAAAAACCTTTAAATAGTGCCATTTAAAGAAAATGATCTTTGAATAGCGATATTTATGCCTTCCTCGCGCTAACGAGAAAGCAAATAAAAGCGACCTGTGTTTGTTAAACAAACAAGGAAAGAAACTAGCAGAGAATGCTATTTAAGAAATGTGCAGACGGATCAAGGCTCGGTGATAATACCGCAATTCGGAAGTACGAAGCTGATTTTAAAAAATGAAGTCAAATTAGTCATGTTGGGCTTCCTATAATAATACCAGTCCTGTGGCATTCTTCTTCCCATCTACTAATCGAAGCACCGATTAGTACCTACCCTACACAATGTCACAATCAGCTTGAATGGTCATTGTGCGTATCCCCCAAAACGCTCTTCGAGATTAGCGCGGAGAATATCTTAGATTATTAGGGAGCGCAACGGTTTTTACATTTCACTATTAATAATTATATATCTTGTTAATATCCCATTTAAGATAAACACCATAAAAGCGTTATATTTCAATTTATTAGCTTATATCCCATTCTGTTATATGTAACCCTAAATAAGCGTCTTATGCATGATGTAACTGTCTACAAAACCCAACTTTTTGTGTTGATATGCATCGGGAATAATACCCAATATTTCAAACCCTAGTTTCTGCCACAATTTAACGGCTATATCGTTAGAGGCAACAACGGAATTAAATTGCATCGCTCTAAACCCCAAGCTTATTGCTTGCTCTTGTGAATGAATACACATCGCCGTTGCCACTCCTTTTCCTCTGGCGAATGGAGTGACCATATAACCACAATTGCTTATATGCTGACTTGGACCACCCGCATTTTTCTTTATGTAATAGCTTCCTAGAATTTGATTATTTTCTTTAAAAACAAAGCACGCCTCAGGTAATTTAACCCATAAGGTATAAGCTTCATCAAATGACATATTAGGATCAAACGCATAGGTTTCTTGCGCTTGAATAATAGTTTGAAATGTATCCCAAAATTCATATGTAAAGAAGTTAACGTTTGTTAACAAGCCGCACCATGATATTTCCAGCCCGCTTTATTCCGACTTGAAATGTTGTTTGGCAACTTGGTTAAATACATTAACCCACTTGTCGTCAAACTGGGTTCCTTTGTAGTTGTTGATCTCCACAATACAGCGAACCAGTGGGCGTTTAAGTAGAGTGTGATGTGCTCGCTCGTGAGTTCGAGCATCGAAAGTATCGACAATACTCAGTATTTTCGCACCATCAGAGATTTGATCCTGATTTAAGTGATTCGGATAACCCGTTCCATCCATTTGCTCATGATGTTGGAAGATCATGACCGCAGCGTCGTGCCACCTAATGGATTCATTTAACAACAGATACCCCGAATTAGGGTGATGATGCAATATTTCTCTCTCTGCCGTTGTTATGGTGCCTTTCTTATTCAACATTTCTAGCGGCATAAACGACATGCCAATATCATGCAGCATGACAGCAACGGCTAACTGAGCCGTATCAACAGGGCTACCTGCTGATTTGTTCATTTCTAAGCTTAAGAATAACTGCCTTAGGGTTCGCCCATGCCAATACTTACTTCTGTCTTCCAGAGGTTGAACCAAGCTAGAGTAAAACCGGATGTCATCATCGGTTTCAACACCGTAATTAGACAACATAGCTAAAAGCTCATTTTGGTAGCTTTCACCATCAGACCCCTTCCCTATTTCTTTTAGTATTGGAGCATCGGTATGTTGCTCAGTTAACTTAGTTGTAGGGTCGAGCAAAAGTAACACATCGTTAATGAGCACTACCTGTCTCTCAGGGGAGACATCGGCAACTAAACTTATGTCTTCGCAAATTTTATTAAGTATGTCTTCTGCTAGAGGGCTTTCTTTTTCGTCTAACCTTGCCTCTACCATTTGCTTTGTTTTGTCTAAAGAAAGGAGAATAACGTCACACAGGATACTGTCGTATTTCAAATGCCCTTTTCGAATATAATCCAGCAAATCTTCAAGGCTTTGCATAAGTGGCGTGATGGACACTAAGCCTACATAGACTAAGTTTCCTTTAATGGTGTGCACTACCCGAAAAAGCCCATTTAACAAATCCACATCGTCTGGTCGATGTTCAAGATCAATTAAAATAACTTCACATTTTTCATGAGCTTCTCGAAAATCTTGAAAGAAGTCTCCGAGCGATTCGTATTGGATTTCTTCTTCAGATATTTCTTTTGGGAGTGCCATCTTTTTTACCTGCTATGTTCACGTCTAATAGCAGTATAGAACACTGATAGATTTATTAAGTTTAGAGTGGCTAGATTAGTTAGGTTTTCTCTTTATTTCGCTCATGTGCTAGTCATAAAAATCACCCATAGCCAAGTTAGCCCAAGTACCAATGACCAAATCACTACTCGGATTAAACCGCCGTAACGGCTTTTCTTCCGTTTTGGTGCTGACGGTTTATGTGCTTTCTCTTGAGCTTCCGAGCGCCCATGTAGTGCGGCTTTTTGAGCCCGCCTTTCGGCTGCTTGGTTAGCTATTTCAGTAAATCTATGTCTTTGATCATTATTAAAATCCTGCTCAGGATTATAATGCTTACCAGTGTCACCTTGTTTGCGAGTTACAGCCATGTTCACCTCCCCGAAAATCAAAGATAAACTGCTCCATAAATAACTTTAAGACACATTATACGAATTCGCCAACCAACCTATTCATGTATCTTATTTTTGATACAACCAAGTCAAAACCACAACTTTTGGGACTGATAAAACCCTTTGTATAGTTTGGTTTTAGATGAAAATAAAGGTAGGATTAAAAAGCATTCCAACATTAGCTAGTTCAAAGGGTTACAACAATTTTATGACGAAAACCATCGCAGAAGAACTTGTATATGACTTTACCGACGGATTAACCTTAGTATTGAAAATCGCCCTAAAGCCAAATCAATCTGAGTTCATCAGTTCCACAAAAAAAATGTATACGTTTAAAGATGGTTCAAAGATCTTACTCGACAGAGATGATCCTAAATACCATGAAGTGATTATTTAGCCTAATCAGCTCTCCATTTGAATTAAAGCGGGAATTTAATTAATTCGATAAAGGCTCAGATTCCTTTGAGCCTCCTATACTTTCACACCATCATTTGTATCAACTAAAAATAGCAACAAGCTGATTTAGATGACACACTCTTGCGCAGCTTTTGCTTTTTCTACACCTTCCTCAATAAGAGTTAGCATATCTTGGTTTGCTATAGAGCCCATGACCTTTTCAATCAGCTTTTCAGCAGTTGACTCTGAAGACGCGTCAACTAGACAGCTATACGCATTAGAAATGTGTTCTGTGGCTTGAGTAAGTGCTTCAGAATCGTTGAAATCCATATTCGTAATTTGTTCAATTGCTGATGTAAGGGCTTGAGCCGACTCTGCTGCACTGCCAAACTGCTCCAAATCTAAGTCAGCAAAATTCGAAAAATCCAGTTCTTCTTGGAAACTATCAACGGCGCTGTTTGCAGCTTCTTGTGCTTGATCGATAGCATTGGCTGCATCTTCACACCCAACTAGGGCAAATGTTACAACCAGTGCAATAAGGGACTTTTTCATATTACCTCTTAAAAATCGGATACTTATTTCCTTACATAGTAAAGCGAACGACTCATTCTAGAAAACCGAAGTAACGTAACAAAGTGTTGATGTTCTAGCTTAAACTCAGGTTTTCTAACAAACTTAGGCTTTTTTAACAAACTTAGCGGTAACCATCATTTCTCCAGCACCATCTACTTTGCAGTCCAGTTGATGATCTTTACCTTCTACAATTCTTCTAATGACCGCTTTGGTACCTATTTTAAGAACCAAAGAACTGCCTTTTACTTTTAAATCTTTCGCTAGGGTTATCTTGTCTCCCTCTTCGAGTTGAGTTCCATTTGCATCTTTAACAGTGAAGGTATTTTCTTCATCAAATGCTTCTGATGGATTCCATTCATGTGCACATTCAGGGCAAATTAGATGATTCTGGTCTTGGTATACAAATTCAGACTGACAATTTTGACAAGGAGGAAAGGACATATTTCAACTCTTCTAAAACTTAACATCGCAGGTATGTTAATCACTCTTTTTATCTATAGCGAGGGGAATCTGAAAATTGTTTTTAAGTCTCTCAAATCAGATTTTCCTAGACCTGCATTACTCATGTAATTCAGTGACCTATCATTTCTTTCCATGTGCTCTTTGTCAGGAAAACGATATCCGGACAAGCTGGTTTCGAATTAATATGTTTTTATACATAACTGTATATAAAAACAGTAATTTTTTCACTCATGAAATCAGCATTTATAAGCTACATAAAGGAATTTATGCACCTTAGGCGTTATGCCATAAGAACAATAGATGCGTATACAGCGTGGATCTGTAGGTATATTCATTTTCATAATATGGTCCACCCAGCGAAATTAGCAGATAAAGACGTAGAAGCATTTCTCTCTCACCTAGCATGCGATCAGAAATTAGCCGCAAGTTCACAATCGATCGCGCTAAATTCGTTGGTGTTTTTGTACAAAGAAGTTCTTAAGTCTCCTCTAGCCATCGACATTAAATTCAAGCGCTCTGCAATTAAGAGGAAACTGCCTGTTGTCCTCACAAGAGACGAAGTAAGAAGACTGCTACTTCATATAGATCCGCCGTATCAACTACAAGCGCAACTTTTATATGGCTCTGGATTACGGTTAATGGAATGCATGCGGCTAAGAGTACATGATATCGATTACCACTACGGGGCGGTGAGGATCTGGAACGGGAAAGGAGGAAAAAATAGAACGGTCACTTTAGCTAAGGAATTGGAGCCATTTTTAAGATCGCAGGAACAAAATGTTCATCAATTCTTTAACAGGGATATGGAAACGCCAGGCTATGGTGGCGTGTGGCTTCCTGAAGCTTTACACAAGAAATATCAAAATGCGCCATTTGAATTGAACTGGCATTACCTGTTTCCATCTGGAAGGCTATCAGTAGATCCCGAGTCTGGTATGTTAAGAAGACAGCATATGAGCGAATCGACCATTCAGAAAACCGTAAGAAAGGCAGCCAAGCGAGCCAATATAGATAAGAATGTCAGCTGCCACACTTTGCGGCATTCTTTTGCTACACACTTGTTAGAAAGTGGCGCTGATATAAGAACGGTTCAAGAGCAACTAGGGCATACAGATGTCAAAACAACACAAATCTATACGCATGTGTTAGACAGAGGCGCAAATGGTGTTATTAGCCCTTTATCAAGGCTTTGAGCGCCGAAGGCAAAGAGTTTATATTAGCGACAGACGGGCTTATAGTTAAATACCAGAAATGAAAAAAGGAGAACAAATGCTCTCCTTTTATTAAACCTTACACTGCTACTTAAAGAGCAGCTTTCGCTTTTTCAACTAGAACTGCAAATGCAGACTTGTCGAATACCGCGATATCAGCAAGGATCTTACGATCGATCTCGATAGATGCTTTCTTAAGACCGTTGATGAAACGGCTGTAAGATAGACCATTCTGACGAGATGCCGCATTGATACGTGCAATCCAAAGTTGACGGAATTGACGTTTCTTGTTGCGACGGTCACGGTAAGCGTATTGACCAGCTTTAGTAACTGCTTGGAAAGCTACGCGGTATACGCGAGAGCGAGCACCGTAGTAACCTTTAGCTTGTTTTAGAACTTTCTTATGACGTGCACGAGCTTGTACACCACGTTTTACGCGAGGCATTATGCTTCTCCTAAACTAAACGATTGATAACTAAAAAGAATTAAGCGTATGGCATCATACGAACAACTGCAGCCACTTCACACTTAGGAAGGATTGCATTTGGACGAAGCTGACGCTTGTTCTTAGTAGTACGCTTGGTCAGGATGTGACGTTTTGTAGCGTGCTTGTACTTAATACCACCAGCAGTTTTCTTGAAACGCTTAGCAGCACCTTTGTTGGTTTTCATCTTAGGCATGATGAAGAACTCCGCATTGTTGAGTTATTAAACAATAGTAATTAGGGCGAATAAAAACCTGCCGTTTATACCTTTTTTCAAAGGGAACGCGACAGGATTTAATTACTTGTAAGCCGTTAATTACTTCTTCTTAGGGGCTAGAACCATGATCATCTGGCGACCTTCGATTCGAGTAGGGAAAGATTCCACAACAGCTAGTTCTACTGTGTCTTCTTTCAATCGATTCAAAACGTCAACACCGATTTCTTGGTGAGCCATTTCACGGCCACGGAAGCGAATTGTTACCTTCACTTTGTTGCCGTCTTCAAGGAAACGCGTCAGGTTGCGTAGTTTTACCTGATAGTCTCCGATATCAGTTCCAGGACGGAATTTTACTTCCTTAATCTGAATCTGTTTTTGCTTTTTCTTCTGCTCTTTCGCAGCTTTGCTCTTCTCGAAGAGGAACTTGCCATAGTCCATCACACGACAAACTGGTGGCTCGGCGTTAGGGCTGATCTCTACAAGATCCATACCAGCTTCAACAGCTGTTTCAAGCGCTTCATTAATAGAAACGATACCAACGGGTTCACCGTCAGCGCCTGTAAGACGAACTTCACGAACGCCGCGAATTTCACCGTTTAAACGGTGCTGGTTTTGTTTGGCCGGCTGTTGGCCACGTCTTCCGCCTTTAATAGTTTATTCCTCCAGATTGAGCTTACGGCTAGATACTTCGGCTTGGATGTACGAAATAAAATCATCCACTTTAAATTTACCGAGGTCTTTGCCTTTACGTGTTCGGACTGCAATTTCTCCAGCTTCCATTTCTTGGTCGCCGCAGACTAGCATGTAAGGAACACGCTTCAATGTATGTTCGCGGATTTTAAAGCCTATCTTCTCATTTCTCAAGTCCGCTTTAGCTCTAATTCCACTTTTTTGCAGTTTTTGTGCAACTTCTTGAACATAATCGGACTGTTTATCCGTAATATTCATGATAACCGCTTGCTCTGGTGCCAACCAAGTTGGGAAGAAACCAGCGTATTCTTCAATAAGAATACCAATGAAGCGCTCCAACGAACCAAGAATTGCTCGGTGAATCATTACTGGTACAAGACGTTCGTTATTTTCGCCAACATAAGTAGCGCCCAAACGACTTGGTAGATTGAAATCTAGCTGAACTGTACCACATTGCCATGCTCGATCGAGACAATCGTGCAATGTAAATTCAATTTTAGGTCCATAGAATGCGCCTTCGCCTTCCTGAATTTCATATGGAATCTCCATATTTTCAAGAGATTGCTTTAGGGCTTCTTCAGATTGATCCCAAATCTCATCACTTCCCACACGTTTTTCTGGACGAGTCGACAGCTTCACTACGATGTTATCAAAACCAAATGTTTGATACGTGTCGTAAACCATCTTGATACAGCTAGTGACTTCATCTTGAATCTGACTTTCTGTACAGAAGATATGTGCATCATCCTGAGTAAAGCCACGTACACGCATGATACCATGTAATGCGCCTGAAGGTTCATTACGGTGGCAAGAACCAAACTCAGCCATACGCAATGGTAAATCGCGGTACGATTTCAGGCCTTGGTTAAAGATTTGAACATGACCTGGGCAGTTCATCGGTTTTAGAGCGTATTCGCGGTTCTCTGAAGCAGTTGTAAACATCGCTTCTGCGTATTTATCCCAGTGACCAGAACGTTCCCAAAGCACTCGGTCCATGATAAGTGGACCTTTTACTTCTTGATAACCGTATTCTGTCAGTTTTTCACGAACAAACACTTCTAAATCGCGGAAAATAGACCATCCATTGTGGTGCCAGAACACCATACCCGGTGCTTCTTGCTGCATGTGGAACAAGTCCAAGTGCTTACCAATTTTACGGTGGTCGCGCTTCGCCGCTTCTTCTAAGCGAGTAAGGTGCGCTTTTAACGCTTTTTTGTCGTGGAAGGCTGTGCCATAGATACGTTGAAGCATCTTGTTATCGCTGTTACCACGCCAGTATGCGCCAGCGATATTCAGCAACGTAAAATGCTGACAAAAGCCCATGTGCGGCACGTGAGGACCACGACACATATCAATGTATTCTTCGTGATGGTATAAACCAGGGCGGTCATCACGAGCGACGTTTTCGTCTAAAATTTCAACTTTGTATGGTTCGCCACGCGATTCAAACGCGTCACGAGCTTCCTGCCAGCTTACTTTTTTCTTGATAACCTGATATTTGGTTTTCGCCAGCTCTTTCATACGCTTTTCGATCTTTTCAAGATCGTCTTGTGTGAGCGATTCTTCTAGATCAATGTCGTAGTAGAAACCGTTGTCGATGGTTGGACCAATCGCCATTTTAGCTTGCGGATAAAGTTGCTTAAGAGCATGACCAAGAAGGTGAGCACATGAGTGACGAACGATCTCAAGACCGTCTTTTTCGTCTTTTGCTGTGATGATTTCAAGGCTCGCATCGTCTTCGATAAGATCGCATGCGTCTACACGGTTACCATCGACACGACCCGCTATAGTTGCTTTCGCAAGACTAGGACCGATTGATTGAGCAACGTCTAGAGTAGAAACAGGGTTGTCGAATTCGCGCTGACTGCCGTCAGGAAGAGTAATAATAGGCATGTTTATTCCTTTACAGTGGTGTTGCATACCAAGCAACACATGTTTAGTTCACTCGCTCAAATGATTGGAACATCTGTCGATGTGAAATGTAAGTATGTATGTTTGTCTATCAAACAAAAAATCGTCATCTGGCAAAATACAAATACAGATGCACTTTGCTAAATGAACGCGCAATTCTAACGAATATTTACAGAAGAGGAAAATGATATTTTCCTCACAGCTCAATAGCTAATTGCAATTCTTCAGATACAAAAATAATGGGTAGATAATCTCACCAAAATCATTTTTTTCTAAGTTATTGAACTCATAGCGATATGTAATTTAACAACATAAAAACATTGCACAGCGCACACTTTTTAGGCATCATCACGCCGATTTTAACTAGATCTGTAAATGAGTTACTAAAATGTTATCAAAACTACGTTTTGCGGCAGGTTTCCTGCTAATGATGGCAGTAATGTTTGGAATTACATTATCTAACGCCCTATTTTGGGCTGGCGCGCTGTAAGCCGCACTGCAAAATCAATGGAATTGAGAAAGCCACCTGACTATCAGCCAGGTGGCTTTTGCATTTTATGCTCTTCAGAAAACTCGTCTATTGCGCTGAACGCATTGGCTTTGGACAGAACTCCAAACCACCTTCTGCTACCATCACACAATCCATTCCTGCGGCATGAGCTGCCTGCTTACCAAGTGCTGTGTCCTCAAACACAACGCAATGTTGAGGTGCTACGCCGATCTCTTTTGCTGCAAGTAAAAATGTATCTGGGTTGGGTTTATGATTGGTCACATCAGACGCCGTTACAATTGCATCGAAATATGGTGTAAGCCCTTTTTCATCAAGCATGCGAGACGCATTTTGTCTTACGCTCCCTGTCCCTACTGCCATTTTCTTACGCCCAAAACAACGCTTAACGATATCGCATGTATCATCAATGAGGTCACCAAAATCTGTCGTGGATTCAAAATGATCCATTTTCGCCTTGGCCACTTTTAACGGGTCCAATTCAAGCCCGTATCGCTTGTTCACCTCTAGCGTAATTTTGGCACTTGGCATTCCACCCATGGAAGCAATCCAGTTTCGATCAAATGGAATGGAAAAATCTTTCGCCGCTCGCTCCCAAGCGTCTAAGTGAGCAGGCATAGAGTCAATCAACGTACCATCCATATCGAATATCAACCCATGATATTGCTCTAAATCTAACGTCATCTACTACTCCCGAAGTATTTCAGCAACTTAAGTAAAACTTCACTATATAACAAACTCACCTAGAGTTGCAGAACTCTCCCACTTCGTAGTGCAGCTTACTTCTCACAAGGAAAAGCTTTGAGCTAAGTTGAAAATGTTCAAACAACAACCATACTCTAAACATAATGTCAGGATAAGTTAGACAATGATAAAAATATCTAGAATATGGTGGCTTTGCTTAACTGTATCGTTTGTATTTTCGGCTTACTTTTTTCACCAGGCAAGTCAATGGTCTGGAGAAACACTGCGCTTTCCTGAAAAGAAAACGTACAACACAGATTTTGTAAAACCTGTTCCACCCTCAACTCAGTTTGATCGAAACAAGGTCGAACTTGGGTTTCACCTGTTTAACGACACAAAACTATCTTCAAACAACCAAATTAGCTGTGCCAGTTGCCATCATCTAGACTCTAATGGTGCCGAGAAAACTCGAGTGTCTCGTGGTGTTCACGGCTTCGGAGATCGCAACTCCCCTACTGTATTCAATGCAAACTTAAATACACGATTTTTCTGGGATGGGCGAGCATCCAGCTTGGAGCACCAAATAGACGGTCCCATACATAACCCTTTAGAAATGAATTCGAATTGGGCGTCCATTGTTGAACGAATCCAAGCAGACGAGAAGTACCAATCGCTATTTCTCTCAGCCTATAAAAGCGGTATTTCCAAAGACACCATTAAGGATGCGCTTGTCCTCTTTATGAAGTCTCTAAACACACCGAACTCTCCTTTTGATCTGTATCTTGAGGGTAACGAGAGCGCCTTATCAACTGTTGAAAAAAAAGGGTGGCTCAATTTTCAGAAGTTAGGCTGTGTCGCGTGCCATCAGGGTCAAAATCTTGGAGGAAACCTTTTCCAACGTTTCGGCAATATTCAAAATATCACACCAGATCAAAAAGTATCGGATCTAGGTCGCTACAACTTAACTGGCAACAATGAAGACAAGTATGTTTTCAGAGTCCCAGGGCTTCGTAATGTCGCCACGACGCCACCCTATTTTCATGATGGCAGAGCCAAAACGTTAGAAGAAGCCATTTTAACTATGGCGAAAGTACAACTAGGAATGGAACTTGATGCGGTTACCACCTTAGAGCTGAGTGCGTTTCTTAATAGCCTTACCGCGCCAAAGCCCCCTGTTCTTTTGGAGTTGCTTAATGAAAATCAGTAGCAAGATTAAGGAACTAACATTGGTCAGCTTACTGGCTTTGGTGATCGTGTCACTGAGTTTCAATCTTTATAAGCATTATGTTCACACTCAACTACAAAACAACTATAACTTGCTGCACCGGAATGTTATTGCACTTCAAGAGAGCTTATTTAGTTTTCAGTTTCGTAGTTTTAGCCGCTACGATGAATTATCCGAAATGTTGGTGCAAACAGAACTTTTTGCCGAAGAATTGAATAGCTCTATCCATGAGCACTTTTTAGAAACACCCTTTATTTTCCAACCTTTTGATGCCAGCGCCTTGGAGAAAACCAAAGCGACAGAGCTGAAAGTTAAGGCATTTGTAAGAGCAAAGGAATCCCTTCTTAGTGCAAATGTCTCACTTAACTATGCAGGTAAAACCATTAATTTGCTGCAGGAAGAGTTGTTTAATCGCTACAGTTCAGTGACAGAAAAGCTGGTGATCTCGACAGCAACACAAGGCGGTTTGTCTGATAGCCTTTACCTAGAAGATTCTTCTTTATCCCAAAGTACGACCTATCAATCGTTGATCAGTTACGTTCAACTTCAAGACAGAGTACAACATCAAATCGATAGAAAGCAGGTCGCTTTAACGAACTTAGGTGTATCAGAACATCTCAAAAAAGTTGATGCTTATTGGGCTAACGAAGTGAGCAACTCTGTTGAAAATATTGCCTTTCTCATTTTCTCCATGATCATCTTTGTTTGTACTTATGGTCTCCATCGCCAAAAACTGGCTTTCGTTGAACTGTTAAAATTAAAACAGACGGTCATTGAATCGGAAAAACAACGCGCAAGCCATGCTCTCATCGCGGAGCATGCGAAAGACGCCATTATTGTAACGGATCCAAATGGTTTGGTTACATGGGTAAATAAAGGGTTTGAGAGGCTTTCAGGATATAGCTTACAGGAAATGGTCGGTAAGTCGCCTGGTAGCGTTTTACAAGGCAAAGAGACTTGTCCGTACGCCGTTCAACGCATTTCTAACGCCCTAGAAAAACAAAATAACATTGAGTCGACAATACTCAATTACCACAAAAATGGAACGCCGTACTGGATTGACATGATCATTACTCCCATTTGGGATGAAGATAATCACTTAAATTGTTATATCGCAGTCGAACGGGACATCACCAAGAAAATACAACTTGAAAAGAAACTGGAACAATCCGTAGAGCGCGCGAACGTGGCCAATGATGCAAAATCCACTTTTTTGGCAACCATGAGTCACGAGTTAAGAACCCCACTCAATGGCATTTTAGGGATGGCTCAAATAATGCGTGGTGAAACCACCAACAGCGAGCATAAGGAGCAATTAGAAGTTCTACTGGAGTCCGGTGATCACCTCACCTCACTCCTTGATGACATTCTCGATTTTTCAAAAATTGAACAAAATAAACTTGAGCTTGATGCCGTTCCTTTCCATTTTAAGCAAATACTGACCCCTATCATCTCTACATACCAATTACTCTGCGATGAAAAAGGCATAGAACTGGAAATAGATAACCAGATTCCTGACCATTTAGTTTTTTTGGCCGATATTTCTCGGATCCGGCAAATCATATTTAACTTAATGAGCAACGCCGTGAAATTCACGGCAAAGGGTAACGTCCAACTTCGCTGCTCTTGCAAATCAGAAGCGTACAACACCTATGATATTAACGTCGAAATAGAAGATTCCGGTATTGGCATCGCACAGGATAGGCTTGTTTACATTTTTGATCCATTTATTCAAGCAGAATCCTCGACAACAAGAAACTTCGGAGGAACGGGGTTGGGGCTAGCCATTGTAAAACAACTTGTAGAACTCATGGGGGGCACAATTAGCGTATCGAGTAACTTGGGTATCGGAACCTGTTTTACCTTTCATATCAGTGCCGAACAGACACAAGACCGCCCCATTCAACATGAGCCGGAAACAAAGCAATTCAAATCACTGCCCATTGGGCTAGATATCCTTATCGTTGAGGATAATCCGGTAAATGCAATGGTAACAAAGAAATTCTGCCATTCACTGGATCACAAAGTGTCTATCGCTAGAGATGGTTTGGAAGCGATAGAACTGGTGCAGGGAAACGCATACGACATAATCATTATGGACAACCACATGCCTAGGCTGGATGGCATCGAGGCAACGCAATACATCAGGAATGAGTTAAAAATAAATACCATTATATTTGGTTGTACGGCTGATGTATTCCAAGAAGCTCATGACCGTTTTATTGATGCTGGGGCAAACTATGTTCTCACTAAACCTTTGCAAAAAAACAGCTTTAACGATGCGTTAGCTGAACACAAACCTTTGATAGAGCAAAGAAGAGCGTTAGAAGGCAAAGTAGTCGAACTGGAGCCATTTACGCAACCCAATGAAGCCAATTCGACTTCGGAATCAGAGGTCGATTTGAGTTTTTATATTAATGATGTGTGTGCTGGCGATAATGCTCAGCTTGTAGAGATAATAACAACACTTAAAGAATCCATGATTGAAAGCATAGATGCTTTGGTCGAAGCTGCTGAAACGAAAGACATCGATTCAATAAAGCTCCACAGTCACACAATGAAGGGTATTGCGAGTAGCCTAAACGCAAACAAAATGCTCAATAAGTCTGAGCAAATCTTTCAAATGACCAGCCAAGGTCAAGTTCCTGATCTTTCTATGCTGCAAGAGTTAATTAACTTACTCAAGGTAAACTCGGATCAAACATCATTGCTGTTGAAACAATATTTGGCCACACACTCGGATCAAAATTCAACGTTCATGTAATCTCGGATGCCATGAGCAAAACATGATACCCTAGGCTCAATTTAATTCAGTCAGGTCTCTGAGCTCGAGCTTATTCTCATATGGCTCCACCTTATAGGGATCCTATGGCAAAGCTTGAGAGTACAGGTTTGATCAAAATATCAAATTCAGTGGTTATTTCATCATGGGAAATACACACAGAAGCTATCCGAGCCCAAGGCGCTGGCGGTCAAAATGTGAACAAGGTATCCAGTGCCATTCACTTGAGGTTCGACATCAACAAATCTGCCCTACCCGACTTCTATAAAGAGCGTCTCTTGCAATTAAAAGACAGCCGTATTACCAAAGACGGCGTTATTGTTATCAAGGCGCAACAATTTCGAACTCAAGAACAAAATAGAGAAGATGCGTACAATCGACTTGCCGAACTCGTCCGCTCCGCCGCAGTCATCGAGAAAAAACGGCGAGATACAAGACCTACCTTTTCTTCCAAGATGAAGCGTATGGACAAGAAAACACAACGCGGACAAACCAAAAAGTTACGGGGAAAAATTTCGCACTAAAAAACGTTATTGGCTTGCAAGCGGTTCGCTTTCGAGTTCAGCCATTACTTATCTCCACCAGTAGCTTTAAGTACAAACCGCTTCAATCTTATTGCCATCCAAATCATGAATATAAGCGGCGTAATAGGCATCGCCGTACTCGGGTCTTGGACCTGGCTCTCCTGCACACAGTCCGCCATTTTCTATCGCAACCGCATGAAAAGCCTTTACTGATTCTTCGGTAGGGGCATTAAATGCAATGTGTGTCCCTGTACCCGAAATAGAGTGTTTTCCGCAAATACAACCAACCCAAAATTCAAAATTAGTGCCGTAACTTATCGCTTCGCCTTCAATAGTATGAGAGCGGGATATCCCTAGCGTTGCCAGCACTTTGTCGTAAAAAGCGGCCGACTTTTCTACATTGCTCGCCCCCACAGAAACATGGTTAATTATCATTCACTTACCTAAATCAAAGAAAAACAAAACGGCTACTATTGCCCAGCTTTGTTGAGAAAACAAGCAAATATGGATAACTATTCAACGCATTTCAAATAGGGCGGAGCGTTTTGTCGACCTTTACAGTGAGATATCGCACACGTACATCTAGATACATTTAGCGTCAACAAGGCTAGACAATATTTTTGACCACCTTGCCGCTCGCTTTGAACAAGCGCTTACCCTGTTTTAATATGCCTGCTGATCCTTTTGCCTCATTTCTTTGGCGGTTGAGCTGAACATTTTTGGCTTCATCGCATTTGTGCTGGATTTCCTCTTCCAGCTCTAACAATCCATACATGAGTTTGTTTTCCGGGATGGCTAGAGGAAGTACTTGATCAAATGGCAGCAGGTTTTGGTTAAATGCCATTGCCGCTTGAATGGTCATTGATTTTGGATTTTCAGTGTCATTGAGATCATAGGGTGGATACCATTCTGATGTGGGCTTGAGCTTATCTACCTGATTCACGACACCAATTAGTTTTGGTCTTTTGAGAGAAATGTTTTTGGGTTGCTGATAGAACGCTTCAAACTCTTTTGCTAACGCCAAATCTAATTGTCGAGAAGATTGATTCGCCTTAAGTACCCAAAGAACAAGATCTGACTGAGTCATTTGTTCCAGCATGCTTTTAGTGCTTTTCTTGTCCCCATCCAAACCTGGCATATCTACTAGTTTTAGCGTTTCATCACCATCAATGTTGCACTGATACACTGTAATACTGTCTGTCGCAGGAAGCATGTCGACTTCTGCATTCATTTCATTTGTGAGCGCGTTGACTAAAGAAGATTTGCCTGCGCTGAGTTGCCCCACCAAGGTAATTCGAACCGGTTCGATCGGCGTTGCTTTATGTTTTTCATCTTCTTTATTGATTTTGCTCGCCGATATTTGATCGTCTTCTATCGTGTAGCGACCGCTGTATAGGTCAATGCACACTTTCACCACTTCCTGAAGTAGCGCTCGTTTGGCGTTTCTCTGAAGATTGTCGGATATCTGGTCTGTAATCGAACCCAACATTTTGCTCCTCACCTCATTGGCAACCGCAGCAGCGGGGTTGGCTGCTCGGAGTATTCTCCACGCGATCATTCCACGTTTACCAACTTTTAGGGCTGTTTCACCATACTTATCACCCGTCTCGTAAAGCCATTTGATCTGAGATACTTTCACCATATCGACGGCAGGGACATGGTCGTTGAGTACTTGACGATAACGCCTGCTGATTTCTTCCATTAGCTGTAGCCCTTCGGGTACAGTGAAGTCCAGTTCTTTTTTTCCAAAAGACTGAGCAACCATTTCTGCAATTTCAAAACCGTGTGCTTTTAATGCACTCCAATCGTCGTTTTGATTGAGTAGACACTCAATAATCTGATTGCTGCTAGACCATATTTTTTGTTCAGAATCAGACCAATCATTCGACGGTTCAACAAAATCTTCTCTATCTTCTTGCGGGTTGTTTTCTTTGGCTTTTTTCCAAACATAACGAGGAATGAAAATCATCAATGCCGAAACCAACAAAGCGATAGCAAATGGCACAACGTACCCATGCTCAATAACGGCATAAAGACCAAACCCACTTAACACAAGAGCAGGGAAAATGATGCCTATCAAAGAAACCGCAATAAGCCCGCCAGTATATCGATTTAAGCTCTTTAACCCTTTTTTAACTCTCGTCATCACTTGCGACCTTTTTGCCTTTTTTGAATGCGTCTTTGTACAATTGTTGCATGGTTTCGCTACTGACCGTTTCATCTTTGCTTTTGTGATAAAAGTAATAGCATGCTGCTCGACCAAGACCATAAGTAGTTGCAAAGCTAATGGCTGCAGCAGCGACTGCCCCCACGGTTTGTCCAAAGCCAGGGATCAACTTAACCAACTGCCTCGCGCCAAGTTTTACACCATATTGAACGCCAAAACTGGTGCCCAATGTGCCAATCAATTCACTAAACGTTCTTTTGTTCCATTCCACGCCATACTGATTTGCCAAACTATGCAGCATCTTTGCTTGAATAGCAGGAACAGATACCAACCCAACGGCTGGAACTAAGTCTGAAGCGCTTGCACTGCCAGAATACCAAAGCACTTCATTTTCTAATTTATCAAAATTCTCTTCCTCAAAAGAAGAGAACTCTTTATCTCTCACCATTAATCCCACAATCGGCAACATTTCAGACAGTGCATTTATCATTTCCTCAAGGTGGAAGTAATTCTCAGAGTCGCATTCAAAATCCACATTAATTGAAGGCAGCTTTTTACCCCAAGCTTTTTCAAACTGAGCTTGATTATGAGACATCATTCTTGCCCTATCCTCTTTCTCAACTTGATTTACAGCAGAATGAATAACGAGAACATGCTTAATATCAGACTGTTTACGGATTTGCTTTAGTGCTTCCAATACTGAGCTTTGTTCAGGCTCATCAACTTTCACCACAACCAACAAAGCATGACCTTTCTCAGCGCATACACGGATATCGTCTGTCGGATCGTATTCTGCCTCACCAAGCCCGCGCGTATCCAAAAATCGCAGTACGGGTTTATCTTGCGGAAAGTCATAGGAAGAAGAAGTCATGGTGCACGGTGCGAAGCCATTACCGACTTCTACAGAGGTCAACCCTGTTAATGCTTGGATCAATGAGGATTTTCCGGCACCCGTTTTTCCAAGCATCCACAAAGTAGGAAGATGTGAATTTTGGTACTCATGCGCTGAAGAAAGATCGGGGTTTTTCCCGGGGTTGATAAAGTCTTTAATGGCATCAAACATCGCTATTCCGAGTTACAGATAAAGAAGTGGAATGAGAATATCACAAAAGATGGAATAAACAGAATGCAATTCCGTTTATTCCATCTTTTAAGAATGTAGCGAAATAGAGATGAATGGAAGCTTAACGTTCTGCGGAGTACGGATCCTCCGCCGTTAGATAAGCCTGCAGTTCATGCTTGTTTGGTTGTTCCGCCAGCCACTTACGGATCTCTTTCAATTTGCTGTAAGTCTCGTCACCAAATTTTTCGCTATACAGTGCGATAAAATTTTCCGTTGAGTTGTTGGTGCGGATATTCTTTTGCCATTGAGAAGTAACGACCGCATTCAAAGAGTTCGCTAATCCACCTTCACGAATAATGCTCCATTCACCTTTGTCCAACCAAATGCCGCCTACAGCCACGCTGTAATCTAAGCGATGTAAGATATTGCTGGAGATGCGAAGCTTGCGCATGATCGTACCCGTTTGTGGGCATAGAAGCGCAGTTTCGGTATCACTTATCTCGCACGTAACGGAATCTGAAATCGGGTATGCTGGATTATCTTCCTTCCATGCAACATAGTCTTCAACCAGTATCCAATTTCCCTCACACTCATTGCAGATGTGAGCAGGAAACATACCATCGATAAATTGAGGTTCTAAAACGCCTGTATTACAACTTGTGCAGTTCATTTTTGTATCCTTAGCCATACAGTGACAAGTGCTATTTTCAGTCTGTGACTGGCACTTATATCTCTAACCTAACGTCAGGTTTTTCATATAATTCAAGGATTTTACACAAGCAAGACAATTAAATGCATATCGATTTAATGACGTGAACCGCATAAATTACAAAAAGCCCAAATAAGGGCTTTTAGGGTCTGTTGATCTTTCGAGATGATTTTTGCAGCAATTTGTGGGTGATTTATACAAGGCAGAGCTTATTCGGTGTAGTCGCTCTACATCAATGAGCGATAACGCAGTAGAAATAAGCCACAAATGCTGCCCGAAGGGTTCGCTTCTATGCCTTTTACTCTTTGTTGCAAGGTATTTGCTTAGAATGACTAGGCTACACACCTTGCGCCGCGATTAAAAGGCATAGAACTCGAACAAAATTTAACCACGAAAGATCAACAGGCCCTAACAAAATAATGAAAGTGGTTTTTAACTCGGAAAAGCAAACTGAGCACTTTCGCGTAAATCTGCTGAAAGCCATCTTTGAGTAATGGTTTTCCTCTTGGTGTAAAAACGAATACCATCAGGACCATACGCCGACAAGTCACCAAATAGTGAACGCTTCCATCCACCAAAACTGTGGTAGGAAACGGGAACCGGCAAGGGAACATTAATTCCCACCATTCCAACTTCTATTCGGTCTGAGAAATACCGAGCGGCTTCGCCATCGCGGGTGAAAATACAGGTGCCATTACCATACTCATGGTCGTTGATGAGTGACATCGCGTCTTCCATCGACTCCACACGCACCACCTGAAGGACCGGTCCAAATATTTCCTCTTGGTAACTGGTCATTTCCGCTGTGACATTATCGATGAGTGTCCCGCCAATAAAGTAACCAGATTCATACCCAGCCACTTCGATATTTCGACCATCGACTACTATATCTGCGCCTTGCTCTTGAGCACTATCAATATAGCCCGACACTTTTTGTTGGTGCTGATACGTGATTAACGGGCCAAAATCACTTTCGCTTTGCTCGCAGCTTCCTACTTGTAGCTTACTCATTTCTTGCTGAAGTTTTTCAACCAATTGGTCTGCAATCGTATCACCGACCGCAACAACAACAGACAACGCCATGCATCGCTCTCCCGATGAACCAAATGCTGCGCCGAGTAGCTGATTGACCGTACTATCAATATCCGCGTCAGGCATCACTATAGCGTGATTTTTCGCCCCACCTAATGCTTGGCAACGCTTACCATTTTCCGACGCCTTCTTATAAATCGTCTCCGCAATGGTGGTTGAACCAACGAAACTGACGGCTTTGATTCGTTCATCTGAAAGCAGTACATCCACGGCTTCTTTGTCGCCATTGACGATATTGAACACACCATTTGGCAACCCCGCTTGTGACAGCAATTCACCTAACAACAAAGTGGAACTCGGCACACGCTCAGATGGTTTCAAAACGAAGGTATTCCCACATGCAATCGCCAGAGGGAACATCCACATCGGCACCATAACAGGGAAATTGAATGGTGTGATTCCGGCAACTACGCCTAGCGGCTGAAATTCACTCCAGGAATCGATGCCCGTTCCTACATTTTTACTGTGTTCGCCTTTCAAGGCATCTGCAATGCCACACGCAAATTCAATATTTTCCAACCCGCGCTGAAGTTCTCCCATCGCATCACTGGCGGTTTTACCATGCTCCTCTCCAATTAGAGCAGCCAATCGCTCCAGATTTTCTTCCACCAGCTGCTTAAAGCGGAACATGACTCTTGCTCTTTTGGTTGCTGGGGTGTCTCGCCAGCTTTGGAACGCCGCTTGTGCCGCGAGAATCGCATCTTCGACCGTGCCTCGTTCTGCCAACTGCACATTTCGTCGTATTTCTCCGTGGGCAGGGTTGTATACCCCCTGCTCTCGCCCCTGTGATTGTACATATCTTCCATTTATCCAATGCCCTATCGTTTCCATGTTTTAATCCTTCGTTTCTTCTATCGCTTCGCCCAACGCATTAATTAATGTGTCGAGTTCTTTTTCAGTTGTTTGAAATGGCACACCAAGCTGAATCGTGTCGCCGCCATAACGTACGTAAAAACCCTTTTGCCAACAGGACATGGCTATCTGGTATGGACGCAACAGTGGTTGTCCTTCTTTGGCTAAGAACGTGAGACCGGCTGCCAAGCCAAAATTTCGAATATCGAGTACGGAGTCATGAGAGTGAAGGCTATGGACTTTTTGCTCGAAGAGTGGCGATAGATCACGCACTTGAGATATCACCCCCTCTTGCTCAATCATGTCTAATGTTGCCAATGCGGCAGCACACGCAATTGGGTGCGCTGAATAGGTGTAGCCATGGGGTAATTCCAGTAAATACTCCGACCCACCCGTTTCCATAAATGTGTCGTAAATAGGCTGAGATGCGACCACTGCTCCCATTGGAATAGCACCATTAGTGAGCTGCTTGGCGATCGTCATTAAATCGGGTTTGACTCCAAAAAGCTCCGCGGCGCTGTTTGCTCCCATGCGCCCAAAACCGGTAATTACTTCATCAAAAATCAGTAAGATGTCGTGCTTGGTGCATAAATCTCTTAAGCGGGACAAATACCCTTTCGGGGGTGGTAGCACACCAGCACTCCCAGCAATGGGCTCTACTATCACCGCAGCTATGTTATCTGCGCCATGCAACAGTACTTTTTCTTCAAGTTCATCCGCCAATGAAGCTCCAGCTTCTGGTAGCCCTTTGGAAAATAAGTTCTCCTCCAACAAGGTATGAGAAAGGTGATCACTCGCCAGCCCTTCACCATAGAGGCTTCGGTTAGCGCCAATACCGCCAACACTGATTCCACCATAATTCACGCCGTGGTAACCCTTGGCACGTCCAATCAACTTTGTCTTACTGGCTTTACCGCGTTTCTTCCAATACGCTCGCGCTATCTTTAGCGCAGTATCAACCGATTCAGATCCAGATCCTGTAAAGAAAACTCGGTTTAAATCTTGTGGCATCAGCGAGGCTATGCGTTCTGCGAGCTCAAAGGCTTTTGGATGACCAAATTGAAATGCCGGAGAATAATCGAGCGTGGCTGCTTGCTTTGATATCGCTTCTGTAATGCGTGGATGACAATGCCCCAATCCGCAGGTCCACAATCCCGATAAACCGTCAAAGATCTCGCGTCCTTTATCATCGGTATAATATCGACCGTTTGCAGACTGGATGATTCTGGGCGCACGTTTGAAATCTCGGTTCCCCGTAAACGCCATCCAGTGCGCATCCAGCTGTTTCTTGGTTAACGCACTGCTGTTAGAGGTTAAGGAGCTGTGTTGAGAAGATTGAACTTCCATATTCTGATCGCCTTATTGGTTACACACTTCCTCCAATGTAATGTTCAATTTAGGCAACTTAAATACAGAGTTAGTTACGCTAAGTTAACCATTTACTTGCGCAATTAATTTCCTTAATTCCATAAAAAAACACCCTAACGTCTTTTGAATAGGACGTCAGGGTGTCTAGACTTTTCATTACACTAGATTTTTTAATATCTGAGTTGAAGCAATGGTTATCTCTATGATGTTTGGAGCTCTTAGCTCGCTGTCTCTGCTTTAAAAGCTTCCGAATTGCGTATCAATGGCAGTACCGCAATCGCGCTCAATACAAGAGCGACAATTGCTATAGTATTGACGATAGATAAACCGAAGCTTGGTAGCAGTACCCCCACAACTAAAGGACCGGCTGTTAACCCCGCACCTAGTGCTGGAATGCTAAGTGCCACCGCTCGACCTGAAGAATCTGAATCTGCCACGACAGCAAACAAATATGGCGCGCAGTAATTCCAAAGAAAGTTAAATATTGAAGCGAGATACAAAAACGGCATGGTCTCCAAATTGCCTTGTAAAAGTATGACAACAACAACTTGAATGCCTATGGTCAGCAAAATAGGAAATAGTCGACCTAGTTTTTCAGCTTGAACCACCGCGCACGCAGCGCCCGCAAGACCGGCTAAGCCTATCGTCCCAAGCAATGCCCCAATATCGCTGTTTGCAATTCCGCCTTCTTCGGCAATGACCTCTAAAAACGCCCACACCGCATTCTCGCCAGCATAGAAAAAGAACATTGTGCACACAGAAAGCAGAATGACGATACTGCGCGTCGACGACGTATCAGAAGATGATGTGACGGGCGAGATCGAAATAGACAGCTTTCGAGTCCATATAGGTGCTGCAGCGAACACCAATACGCACAATCCTGCGAGCACATAAAAGATGACATTAACGCTGCCAACAGAGGCAATGAAATTAGGGAATAAGTATATGCCTAGCGCACTGAAAGAGAGTTGAGCAAACAACAAATACGCAAACGCTCGATCGCTATTTTGTGCTTTGCTTAGTGCAATGTTAATGATGGCAGCCAAACTTCCACTCCCTAATCCACACATCACGCGTACCCACATCAACACCTCATAACTACTTTCATGACTGCCAGAAATATAGGCACTGGCTAGATTCCCAGAAATCATCATCCACAACGCTACGAATACGATTCGGGTCCATTGGGTGTTTTTCAAACACAGTGTTGCTATTAACCCACCAACAGCAAAGCCCCCTAGCTCTGCCGACAGCAAGAAGCCAGCTTGATCAACCGCCATTCCCGTTTCAACCAACCCACCGACGAAGACAGGGGCGACGAGAAACACGAAAGCAGGTAATACTCCCGCACACGCTAGCATCATGATGGACAGTAAATTGGGATGTTGTATCGAATTATTCATTGCACTTCTCTCTTCAGTCCTTTGTCAGATAAATGTGTATTGGTTTTAGGGTCTGTAGACCCTAGTGCCCATCAACTAAACGGTTGTGCTTCTGTAACAGCGAACGCAACTTTTGATGGTCAATTTCATCAAATACCAATCCTTTTGGTTTCACGCTTAACGTCGTTTTTGCTGCCACCATGGCATTCAAAATCGCTTCTTCAACAGCTTGAACCGTCGCCATATAAAATTCATCCAAGTAATGTTCATTCACATGCTCTAAAGGCAGAACTGCGTCCAAAACCGTGCCACAACTGAACGACATGCCATTGTCGTTTGCTGTCGAAAATGCGAGAAAGATATCACCAGAATAGTGACCACCAGATGTACCCGTTCTGCCTAACCCTATCGCTGCCCGCTTCGCCAAGCTTTGTAGTTGCAAAGGCAGTAACGGGGCGTCCGTTGCTATGGTTACAACGATGGATCCTGTGTCTCTTGCGTCGCTATCCATCGCTTGAAGTATTGGGCAATTTTCGTTTAAGTATTGACCTACAGGTACACCAGCAACGTTAAACTCGTGCCTTAAACCAAAGTTAGATTGAACGAAAACTCCTACTACAAATTCATGTCCGGGGATGCTAACCAAGCGAGATGAAGTTCCCGATCCGCCCTTAAATTCGTATGTTTGCATTCCCGTTCCACCACCCACATTGCCTTCTTCTATTGAACCAGACTGTGCTCGGTTGATTGCATCAAGTACATCCGATTCAGTGACAAACTGAGCCGTAATGTCATTCATAAAGCCATCGTAAGTTTCTGCCACAACGGGCATTGCCCAAGCGTGACCATCTTTGAAGTGCGTATCGTAGGTGTCCATCATCCATCGGGTCGCACCATGGTGCACCATTCCGACAGAGTGCGTATTCGTAATACAGACAGGGCCGAGAAAATACCCAGCTTCATTGATCCAGTGAGTACCCGTCATTTCTCCATTCCCATTCAGATCGTACTGCCCGGCCCAGACAGGGCTTGGGGATTTTCTTTTCCCTCGAGGAAGAATGGCGGTCACCCCTGTACACATTTTTTTCAACGGATCAATCAAGGTGGTGTATCCAACTTCCACCCCTTTTACATCCGTGATGGCATTAAAGGTGGCGGTTTCACCTTCTAATGGTATACCCAAGTCACGAGCGCGAGGGGTAAAAGAGTGATGGGATGTTTTGGAATTGGAACGAGTTACTGCCATGAAACCTTCTCTTAATTTGAATATCCAAGAACAATTGTGAAATTCACAACTTGTTAACAACCAAATTAAGATAAAGGGGTAAGGAGCCGCTGTATTGACTTGAAGTGACAACTTAGTGGCACGTAAGCAATATACGGCGATTCATAAGTAAACACTCTATATATGAGGCAAAAGGCTATGAAGGTGGAAACAACTCAAGAAAAGCCGCTACTTCGGAAAAAATAACTCGCGGTATTGTGTAGGGGTGATTCCATGCCAGCGCTTGAAGGCTCTGTCGAACGCAGCAAGTTCTGAATAACCTAAGGTTAAAGCGATATCGATCATTGAGATAGCGGCTTCATGTAACAACTGACACGCGAAATGACGACGAACGTTGTCCACTAAATAGGAAAAGCTCACATCGTGATCCGCTAACCTGCGCTGAAGGGTACGGCGGCTCATGCACATGTGCTCTGCAGCTTTATCAATGCCGCATTCTTCATCAGACAAGAGTTGAAAGATGACATCTTCCAGCTCTTGGAAAAAAGACAGTGTTTCAGATTGTTGGTCGATTTTTTCAGTCAAATTGCTGCACATAATGTCATACAAGCGCTGATCCGATGCGGCAATCTGCACTTCCAGAATGTGGTTTTCTATAGTGACAAAATTGAATGGCTGCTCTGCCAGAAGCAAAGACTGAGTCTTCTCACTGATGTTTTGTTTCCGCTCACTGTGCGTTAAACCAATGAGTACTGGGCTCCAATCTGGATTACATAAATATTGTATAAGGCGGATAAAAAAGCCTAGAGACATATGGGTATCATGCGTCGATGCTAAACCTTCAGAATTCACGCGATAACATAAGTCCATACAATCAGGGTGATGGAGGCTAGGTCTTAGAAATACTTCTGTATGGCTTTGCACCAATTGAACATAGTCGCAGGTGACCGATATGGCATCTTTGAGATGAGTCGAATTGACTATCGCATACCCCATGATGCCCATGTTACGGAAATCAAAATCTTGATAGATATCCCAGCCAAAATCCGGGTTTCCTGTCAAAGTTTCCACCCGATTCAGGAACTGATAGAAATCACTCAGATAAAGATAGCTTCCGTCTTCCAAGTATTGAACAGCTTCTCCTGGTTCTGGTAATAGATCGTCAGAAACCTCTTCATCCAGCGTGCGAAGATAAGCCAAAACCTGATCAGAAAAAATTCTCGAAATCGTACCTGAAACCATGAAATTCTACTATTGCTCAAACAGCCTTTATTTCTAACACAAGCTAACTCCCATATAAACGGAAAGCGTTAACCAAATTGACCACTTCGGAAAACTGGCGAGGGTATGTTGACCTTTTACGGTTAAATTTCGTTCATACTCTATGCCATTTAAGCGCGACGTAAACTTTGACGCTTAATTAAGCGCAGACAAAAACGTTTCTAACACTAAGTTTGCTCGTCGCTCTTTACGTGTAATGGAGGCAAAGGGCTGGGAGTAACCGTATTGCTGAGGCAGAATGGCTTTCATCACACCATCATCAACCCACCTTTGAGCAAAATGATCCGGTAGATAACCTAAGTACTGCCCTGTAAGTAAGAGAAACGCGATACCTTCCCTATCTGTCGCTGTGGCTGAACTTTTCATTGTGTTATACAACAACTGAATTTTTGGCGTTTGTGCATAAGCAGGCACAATTGCATCCCACTCGGTGAGATCGACGGATTGAACGGTCTCGGAAAACAGTGGATGCCCTGAACCGCAATAAAGTAGTGACGTCTCGTTATACAAAGGTTCATATTGAAGCCCAGATAACGTGCGGATATGCGGAATCATTCCAACGTGCAAAGTGCCATCCAGAACCCCTTTTTCAACATCATTCGGTGGGATCATTCGAATGTTAATAGTGACATCTGGCCCGGCTTTTTTTAGCTCCGCAAGAGCATTAGTTATGCGCATTTCCGTCATCGATACCATGTTATCCGTAATACCAATGTTTAATTCACCGACGAGGCTCGAATGCAACGTATTAATCTGAGTTTTGAACTCCTCCAACGACGCCAGTAATTGAAGGGTGTACTGGTAAACCTGCTGTCCTTCATCGGTCATCGAAAACCCCGATCGCCCGCGATGGCAAAGCTTAAACCCCAATCGGATCTCTAAGTCTGCCATTGCTGCACTGATCGCCGCACGGCTGATGTTTAACGCGACCTCTGCCGCCGAAAACCCTCCCGATTCCACCACACAACGAAAAATACGTAGTAGGCGTAAATCGATATCACTGAGTTGACCCGTTAGCGATTTCCTTTTCATAAAAACTGTCCGCCATTGCGATACGCTTATTACTATACCCAAGTAACTAAAAGTAGAGCTTTGAATCCTACATCCTGAGTTTGTTTGAGTACAGTGTGCGTTCGAAATGAAAATATGGAATAAAAAACGCCTCCAGAAAAGAAGGCGTCATTCGGCTTAGCAAACTCTATTTGCTAATAACAGTGAAGGCTTGGAAGTTAATCGACTAAGTCCGCTTCTTCCAATGCTTCTTGAGCAGCATCACTTACCTTAGGCGTGTCACCAAACCCTCTTAGCCCCACAACATGCACGTGCTCGTGGTCTTTAAATACCTTACGAACCAGTTTATAGGTGGTCCCTTTTTCTGGGCTGATATTTTCTGGCGCCGCAATAAGCAGTTGCATGCCCAAACGGTCACAGAGTTCAAACAGTGTCGAGATCGATTTCGCATCAAGACGAGCGGCCTCATCTAAGAAAAGAAGACGACAAGGCACGATATCTTTACTACGTAAGCGTCGAGATTCCTCTTCCCAGCTTTGCACCACCATCAACAGAATGGATTGACCGGTACCAATGGCTTCACCCGTAGACAGGGCTCCCGATTCTGCTTGCAACCAGCCATCTGAGCCACGGTTAACTTCAACACTCAATTCTAGGTAGTTTCGGTAATCTAACAGCTCTTCGCCCAACACTTGCGGTGAGCGCTGCCCCATATCAATGTGTGGGTTAACACGCTGGAACAATTTGGCCATCGCTTCAGAGAACGTAAAACGTGTACTTTCGAACAGGTCTTTATGTTGTTCTTGCTGTGTTGCTAAACCATTGAGAAGAATTTCGTGGCTTTCACGAATATTCACGTTCAAACGAACGCCTTTTACCTGACCAAAGTAGATGTTCGATAGCCCTTGGTTAAGCATACGAATTCGGTTTTGCTCTCGTTGAATCGTCTTCTTGATGATCGCGGCTACCGATTCAGAGCTGATTGCCAAACGGTTTTCACGTTGAGTCAGCTCTTCGGTAAGACGAGCCAGCTCCACTTCCATTTCTTCAATAGCTTCAACGGGATCGTCTGTACGAATGATATCTTGACGAATACGCTCACGAAGATGCTGATACACCGCAATGTAAAAGAGCACCTTTTTCTCTGGTCGAGAATTATCTTCGGACGATCGTAATGCATCGCGTAGGTCTTCATTATCCGCAACAGCCAAACGCAACGCGCCAAGTGACTTATCGGACATGGAGCGTAATTCATCTGCCGACATGTAAGCCAGTTCACGTCGATGTAAACGACGCTCTACATCATTTTCTCTTGCAAGTCGAAGAACAGAACACCATCCCGCTTTCGCGGCTACCACAAAGGTACGAAGTTCAATGTATTCTTTCTGAACTTTCTTCAAGCGCTTCGCTAAAGCTTTCATTTCCAGCTCAGTCGATGTGATTGTGCGCTCGAATTCGCTCTTGCGGTTACGGGAAGCGTGTAAGCGTTCTTGTAGCTCATCGCGACGATTACGCGCACGCTCTTCTGCCCCAGCATCCGCGTTAACACCAAATTCTTGCAATTCTGCACGGAATTCTTGCATTGTCTCCGCTTTCGCTTGGTGTGAACTTTTAAGTGATGCAAGCACCTGATTATACTGGCTAAGCTGTTGTTGAGACTGCTTTGATACTTCACGGTGACGCGTACGCGCTCGCTCCGCTTCCACTAGCTTTGATTTCAACTGCTCGCTCAATTCACTGCTTTTATTCAGTAATTCAACTGAGTCGGAATAACTAAAGTGATGACGACGCTCTACCAAATCTGCCAAAGCAAAGAGCGTCGTTTTCAGACCTTGAAGTTCAATATCTGCTGCTTCGTGCTCCGCTTGCAGCGCATCGAATTGCTCTGGATCCGCTTCTAGAGCAGAGGCAATTTTTTCAAGTTGAGCAACCGCTTTACCATGCATGCTCTGGAAGTGCTTCGCTTCACTTAAACTTGCGAGTTTTTCTTCCAATTCTTGATGACGTTCGGCTAAGGTTTCATCTTCTATCACGCCCATCATTGGCGCTAGCTTATCAAGCAGTGACAGTGCCTGTTTAGATGCCGTAAGCTGGCTGCGCTGTTGCTGTTCTCGGTTTTCCAAGTCAGATAACTGGCGTGCGAATTGATTACGTTTATCACGAGCAACCTGAAGAGCTTGCTCTGGGTCCGCTTCAAAAGCGACACCAATATGTTTCGCCACAAATTCGTTGAACGCTTGGTAAAGGCGCTGAAGCTTCTGCGAATCAAACGACGCTTTCGCATGCTTCTCCACAACTTCGTCTCGTTCTTCTCGCAGCAGCGACAAACGTTGTTCACGCGCCGCGCGTCCAAACAACGGAATTTCTGGGAAACGAGAGTAACGCATTTGGCGATCGTTTAGCTGAACACAAACCGCACCTTCAAGTTCATCGGCGTTGAATGAGCTGTCGTCGAAGGCATCTACGTCACCTTCGATGATGTACAAATCTTCAGGGCAATCGTCTAACTCTATGAGCTTCTCTTTAATACCTGAAAGGTCAGACACCACAATAGCGTGACGTGCTGGGCCGTACATCGCACTAAAATACGGCGCATCATCAATCGTGATGTCGTCGTAGATTTCAGAAAGCAATACACCGCCTAACGTATCCGCTAACCCTTTAAGTCGTGGATCGTTAGAGCCACCCGGTGACGCCAAGCGTTCAATTTCATGATCCAGCTGAGTACGTCGTTCACCTAACTTATCTTTAGCCATCGATTGAGACTTCTCTCGCTCAAGGACTTGCTGCATCTCAGACATCACTGCCTGACTGTCGTATAAATCCGATTCGGATTGCTCTTTCAGCTTTTCAAGTGCATCGTTAGCAGCAATCCAAGTCGGCGCAATAGCTTCAAACTTTTTGATTTCAGCGTCTGCATCTTGCTGATGACGGCGAAGTTCACTGCGTTGTTCACGCAATACTTCTTTATCATGTTCAACAGATTCAATCGTTGCACTGTGACGTTCGTGTTCTTGCTCGAGAGTTAACTCATCGACCAAATCTACACTGTGCTGTTTTTGATATTCCGCAACACTTTGCTGCGCGACACGCTGCTGATTAAGGCTTCTCTCTAAATCACGATACTGCGCTTGCCATTGTGATTCATTTTGCAGCAGTTGTTGATTCTCACGGGCTTTCTGTAGGCTAGCTTTGGCGGCAGTAGAAGCCTGAGTTCGTTCTACCTCTCCTGCAATGCTCTTAATAAGCGCATACGCTTGCTCAAACTGCTCTGCGGCAGCAGAAGACATATCCAATTTGTGTTTGATGGATAACAACGCGGTTGTTTTGTCTTGCTCTGATTGCTTTAACTCGCTCAATAGAGTGGTGGCATTGTCAGAGGTGAGACCATCGAATCCTGCCAGTTCTTTCGCTTTTTCCAGTGCCTTAACGGCTTGCTGATACTGCAATGCACGAGTCTGCTGAACATCCAGCGCTTGCTGGTAATCCGCAAGTTGCGTTTTCAAGCTGTCTACTTCTTCTTCTGAAATATGAGCCTGTTCTTCCGCTTCAAGCAAACGTTCCTGAGCTTCTTCAACCACCATGCTCTGTTCTTCAAGGCGCTCGCTCAGCTCTTCTAGATCTTCTTGGTAACGTTCGATTTTTTCTTGTTGTCGAAGAGCATTTTGAACTAGCTGGAGATGATCCGAGGCGGCTTGATGGTCTTGCTCCAACCCGCCTTCTTGCTCAACCAGCAGTTCGAGCTCTTCTTGAACACGGTTGAGTAAGTTGTTCTGTTCGATTAACTGAGAACGCGATCCAAACAACTCTGAGCGCAAAGACATCGTTGATTCAAGCTTGTTGCGGCGATCATTCGCATGACGCATATAATCAGCTGCAACGTAATTCGTCGACTCCGTGATTAAATGCTTAAACAAATCCCTATCAGCTTGAGTGGTTTTAATGGCTTCCAGCGTCATGCGGTTTTCACGCAGTGCGGATTCCATGTCTTGGAATGCTTTTTTTACTCCGCCATTTTGTGGCAGTAAGTAGTCGCGTAATGAACGAGTGATAGCACTAGAAATACCGCCGTATAGAGACGCTTCAATCAATCGATAGAACTTAGAACGGTCGCTGCTGTTGCGAAGTTTCTTCGGCAACACGCCAAACTCGAACATTTGCGAGTGGTATTCAACAACAGAAGAGAATGCTTTGAAATGAACACCTTCATGCTGAAGTACTGTTTCTTTTACTTCATTGATTTGGCGAACACGTGCATGTTTTTCCGACACACTTTCAATAAGTACATCGGTCGGTTTGATGTGACTCGGTAAACCCTGAATAACAAACGGCTTAATATCGACTTTTTTGTCTCGCCCAGCCACTTGCTGTAATTTTACGGCAAACAATAGTCGTTGGTTGCGTGAGTTAACCACATCAAGAACCGCATAACAGGCACCCGGTTGTAACTTACCGTACAACCCTTTATCGCGTGAGGCTTGAGAGCTACCGGCTTCTGTCGTATTTCGGAAATGCAGCAAGCTTTGGTCGGGAATTAGTGCGGTAATAAACGCCGCCATCGTGGTCGATTTACCCGCACCGTTACCACCAGAAAGTGTCGTAACCAACCCATCGATATCAAAAGTACGTGCGAAAAAACCGTTCCAGTTGATCATGGTTAGTGATTGATATTTACCTCTTTCAATCATGCTTCACCCTCTATTTCTTGTTCTTCTTCAGGCTCTTCTAGCAAGCTGACTTGGCTAGGTTCTTGTTGGTGAACAACGGCTTCACCATCGCGGATTAATCGTAATTGTGCTTCACGCATGTCATCACCCACACGCACATCGGCACCAAATCGGAATACCGCTTCACTGATTCGGAATTTTCCGTTTTCGCCAATAGAGATGATCATGCCTAATCGGCGTAAGCGTCGTAATGACGTGCGGACTTTATCGAACAGTTTTTCACGATCGAGATCAGAACCCGTCGCCCGATTGGTCACTAACTTCATGAGCTTTTTCTCATCCGCTAGCGAGATCATTTCGTCGTAAAGCTCTTGATTGGTAAAAATACCTTCATGAGCCAGCCTTTCGGGGCTCAGATATAAGAAACACAGTACCTTTCCGACGAGCATGTCTAACTCCGAAAGAACACTTCGACCAATCAAAGAGGTAGAACGTGGTCGAAGATAGAAAAAGCCTTCAGGCGCTTTCACTAGTTCAGTGTTATAACGTTGATAAAACAGGGCAAGTTCGGTTTCGAAATCACTCAGCAATGCGTGGTTGTCCATATCTTCAGAGGAGATATGTCGCCCTGCTCTAAGTGCACTATCCAGCGCGGGAAACAGCGGGTTAGAAATCGCTTTTGCCAGTTTCTCTGGCATATATTCTTCAGTATTTGTCAATGACATTTGCTTGTACCTTAGCGCCAAAATCGTTGATAGCCTGCCAATCAGGTTGAATCGCCTGATAATCAGATTCTGAGTAACCTAAGCGCACGGCTTGGTCGACAACAATTCTAGCTAAATCAAAATGATGCGTTTGTGGATGTGTCGAAAGGTAATCACGTAGAACCACCCCCAAATCGATGGAGGCGCCTCGCTCTTTATGAGCCTTGAGCATGTCGTTTATTCTTTCTGACAACTCATCATTTACTTGCTCAAACTCTTCGTATTCGACATCCATTGGTACCTGCCCCATGACTTCATCATCACGCAGAACCAAAGCTTCATCACGCATATCTCGCAGCCTTTCAGCGTCGGCATACGTCAACAACCAAGGAGCGTCGAGATAGTCTTTTACAGACTGTCGCAATCTCTGGCTGAAGGCGCGGTTTTTGTCCATGTCGATAGCGGTGCGGATAAACTTGTGCACGTGGCGGTCGTAGCCGATCCATAGATCGATGGTCTGCTGACCCCAGCTTACAATGCGGTCTAGCTTCATTTGCAGCCCGTAAAGCGCTTCTTCTACGAATTGCAAATCATCTTGTCCGTAAACAAGCCCTTGAATATCAAGGATCTGAGTTTGCATTTCATCGCCAGCGGCTTGCAGCGTATCTTGCAGCTCTTTTAGGGTATCGGATGTTTCACTGAGCAGTGCTTCACAACTATTGATCGCCTCACGCCAATCTTGGTTCAGCAGCTCCGCTATTTGGTCTTTGACCAATTGCTGCTGTTCGTCCATGACTCGCTGATTGAGGTCGATTTGATCGAAAATCTCACCCACTGAGTATTTCAAAACACCATAAACATTTTTTTGCCAATGACCTGGTGTACCACCTTCTTTTGCAGCTGCGATCGCTTTCTCCATTTCACCTGCCACCATGGACAGCTGAATGGACAATCGTAACTTTGAAAACTCTCGGTGGCGCACATAATAATCGGTAATGCCAACCGCTAATGGCGACAAACGATAGATGCTTGCGCCGTCTGTAATTTCACTGGTAAATCGGCTTAATAGCTTCTGGTTAACCATTTCATTGATGGCGTTATTCGCCCGAAATGCAGAAGCTTCCCCCGTTTCTTCAAACAAGCGGGTGACGATAGAGAACGCATCGTGCAACTCTCCCTCACCCAACTCTTCATCAAATCTCTCGTTACTTAAAACGGCTAACGCAATCAGAAAAGCCAGACGTTCAGTAGACAAGTTCAATGAGAAATCGTGTTGTTTTACCCAGCTAACCAATTCATCGATTGGTTGCTCTACAACATCTTGAGTTACATCACTCATTGTTCATCCTGTTTATTATTCCTTTCTTTTCGCCCAAACATGAATGTAGCGACCTAAAGAAAGGTAAGGCTCCTGACGACACAGTTGTCTTTCAAGTGCCAATACATCTTCAAATTGATAATCGCCCATGAACTCCATATTACCTATGTAGTCGTGGAAGGACCGAATACCCGATTTACCACAAATTTCAAACCCAGCATCCTCTATCCATTGATAGACTTCTTCCGGCTTCAAACCTTTTTGGGGCTGAAGTTTAAAGCGTTTTCTATGCGGCATTCCTTCTAAAATGTGTGGAATATTGCCGCATATCACGTTTTTCAAAACCAAGCCGTGATGGTTATAAAACATGATAGAGCCGATACCACCTGGCTTTATCTGCTTCAAAACCGTTTCTAACGCCGATTTCGGGTCTCCTAACCACTCCATCACCGCGTGGAAAAGCACCATATCAACTTTCTCGTGGAGGTGCTGTTCAATTTCTTGAACTGGAGAGTGAACTAGCTGATATTGGGAAAGCAAACCGTGTTTTTCAATGTCTACTTTTGCCAGTTTTAGCATTTCAGAAGATAGATCACAGAGTGTGACATTGTGTCCGCGTTGAGCAATTTTTTGCGACATTTGCCCAAGCCCGCCACCTGCATCCAAGATATTTAAACGGCAACATTCATCGTTTAGCTCACTTAATGCTACAATTAAATCTTCCCAAACAATGGTTTGACGTATATCACCTTTCTCAGATCCGTAAATATTTTTTGCGAATTTGTGGGCAATATCGTCGAAATTACGATCTTCTGTCACTGTGGCTTAGGTTATTATATCTATTCGTGCCGCTTATTCTGTCACAGGATAAGAAGTAATAAAGGCTTGTTAGCCTTTTTCATAATCAAGTGATGATTTTTCGGACTATTTAAGTATGTTTGAGCTGAAAAAAGTGTTTTCTGCGCTGCTGATGCCGCTCCCGGGGTTTTTAATAATTGGTGTGGTGGGGCTATTGTTGGTCATGTTCACCTTAAAAAGAGGTACTGGCTGTTTTTTGATTTTCGTGTCTTTCACTGGCATTTTCCTTTCTTCTTTCCAACCTGTTGCCAGTGGACTATTGATGCCGATGGAGCGTCAACACAAAGGCTTTCTCCCCATAGAAGGCACTGTTGACTATGTGATGGTGTTGGGAAGCGGTCACGTTGTTGATGATGATATTCCACCAACATCGGAATTAAGCAGAACGGCATTAATGCGGTTATCCGAAGGTATTCGCATTCTAAGGATGTATCCCGGTGCAAAATTGATTTTGTCTGGCTACGCTGGTGGCTCTGAGATCAGTAATGCTCGAATGATGGCGAAAGTAGCACTCGCATTAGGCGTCGCAAAACCCGATATCATTCTTTTGGAGACAGCAAAAGACACGTGGGAAGAAGCAAGGCAAGCTTCCGTATTTGTAAATAACAAAGAACTGGTACTTGTCACTTCGGCAAGCCATATGACACGTGCGCTGCGTGAATTTAATGATGCGGGTATTGACCCCGTTCCAGCACCTACGAACTTTCTGGCTTCCAATGGCACTATGCAGCCATGGAACAAGTACCGCCCTCAAGCTAAATACTTGGAATGGACAGAAACGTATTGGCATGAACGTTTGGGGCTTTGGTGGCAAACCCTTCGAGATTTTGCAACTAATTCCAACGCACAGCTCAATGAAGCTTCTTAAATTAGCTTGAGATATCAAATTATTACCAACAAAAAAACCGAGGATGCTACCCTCGGTTTTTTTCTATCTTAATAATCATTTACTGCTGATTAAAGTCAATATCAGAATCAATCTCCAGCAAACATGTAACCTTCACCGTGCACGGTGACAAAAATCTGTGGATTTTTCGGATCGAACTCCATCTTAGCTCTCATTCGACGAATCAAAACATCAATGGTTCTATCATTAGGTGCATCAACACGATGGCTAATCATGTTTAATATACGTTCTCGGCTAAGAACCTTGTTTGGGTGTGAAGACAAAGCCACAAGCAACTCGTACTCGGCTTTGGTCAGTTTAACAGGTTCACCATTACGGCTAAGTGCACGACGTTGGATATCAAACGTCCACTCTCCAAAACGGATTAGTTGCCCAGATTCTTCTTTTCTGTCTTCTTTCGCTGGAGCATGACGTGCAGCGGAAATTCTCCACAACAAATTTTTTACTCTAACCAGAAGCTCTCTAAGCTCAAAAGGTTTTGTCACGTAATCATCGGCACCCATTTCTAGGCCGACAATTTTATCAATGCTATCCGTGCGTCCTGTGACGAGGATGATCCCTATATCAGATTGACTGCGTAGTTCACGAGTCAGCATTAGCCCGTCTTCGCCTGGTAAGTTAATATCCAGCATGACTAAATCAACAGATTGCTCTTCTAAAATTGCGCGCATTTGCTCGCCACTTTCAGCTTCGCTAACTTGATAGCCTTCATTCTGGAAATAGCCCACCAGCTTGCTACGGGTAACCACATCGTCTTCTACGACTAATACGTGATAGCTCATCTACACCACTTTCTTTTGTATTTATAAGGATATATAAGGTATTTGTTCGACTTTAATCTAAATATAAAGACAAACTTGCCACAGTCTATTTGCGACTCTTTATATTCTATTCACAAAAAGTTACATTTCTAGCGAATTCGTTAAAAAGAAGGCAATTTCCTAACTTTTATTGATTCAAAGCAACCAATTTGGCCCCTATTCATAACCTGATTTATATTTTCATTTCTTGCCATACTTTAGATTAGTTCTGTTCATCTTAATTCGTTAGAATTGCGCCAATAACCTCATACGGAGCGGCAACGCTATGCAAGAAACAAAAGCATTCAACGAAAAGCGCGCAGAGATTTACTGGTGGCTTTCTAGCCTTTTTGCTCATGAACTGAAACAAGAAGAGTTGGAGCATTACCACACTGCTGAAATCAGGGGCTTCATTAGCGGTCTTGCAGAAAACGAAACCTTAAAACCGGCGGCTCAGCAACTTATCGAATCTCTGAATAAACTCCAAGACAGAGAAGATGCTCAGTTAGAACTCGCTGCGGATTTTTGTGGTCTATTTCTGACCACAGATAAAAAAGCGGCCTTGCCATACGCCTCTATTTACAAATCCGGTCTGCTCAATGATGAACCAGCGAAACAAATGGAATCATTGTTAAGAGAAAAAGGTGTCTCTTTGCTAGAGGGTTTTAACGAACCAGCAGATCACCTCGCCATTCAATTGGACTTTTTGGGTAACCTCATTATTCGCTCAAATGAATTAAAAACGAACGAGCAATTTGAAGATGCACTGCGAGAACAGCTGTGGTTTATAAATACGCATCTCATGACTTGGCTTCCAATATTTAACAAGAACTGCAAAAATCATGATGGCTTTGGGTTCTACGCGGCTTTGTCACAATTGCTTGTGAGTTTTGTCGAACTAGACCGCCAATATATTTCTGGCGAGTAATCCGGCAAGGTGGGACATCTTGATAGTATTGAGCTCGAAGGCTTTACTTAAAATATTGAGCTAATTTGTTTTAAATATGAAACAGCACCCTTAAAAATTATTAGGATTCCTCATAAATGTGACACTTGGTATAATTTTTTACGATTCACTCCATTGTCACATACGAAATTAAAGACTAAGATCGTGATCGCAAACGATAAAATATGAAACGCTGAAAAGCATTAACTAAGCCGCTGTATTAATAGCGGTTTTTGTGTTTTTAGTCGATTTTAATAACACAATGAAATCCGCCATGCTGAAAACATTAGCTACTTTAAATTTAGCACCTTACCCCTCAGCTCGGCTCTATAGGATATTTGTTTTATGGCCACTATTAAAGATGTCGCACGACTTGCCGGAGTATCAACTACAACGGTTTCGCATGTTATAAATAAAACACGCTTTGTTGCTGAAACTACACAAGAAAAAGTTAAAAAAGCAGTAGAAGAACTAAACTATGCACCGAGCGCTGTTGCGCGCAGCTTAAAGTGCAATACGACTCGTACTATAGGTATGTTAGTTACACAGTCTTCTAATCCATTCTTTGCAGAAGTCGTTGATGGCGTTGAAAGTTACTGTTATCGCCAAGGCTACACGTTGATCTTGTGCAATACCGGTGGGATATATGAAAAGCAACGGGATTATATTCGTATGCTTGCGGAAAAGCGCGTGGATGGCATCTTGGTTATGTGCTCAGATTTAACTGAAGATCTTCGTGAAATGCTTGATACTCACTCATCCATTCCTAAAGTGATCATGGATTGGGGTCCGGAGAGTTCCCAAGCCGATAAGATCATAGATAACTCTGAGGAAGGTGGTTACTTAGCGACAAAGTATCTTTTAGACAATGGTCATACTGATATTGCCTGCCTTACTGGTCACGAAGAAAAAGTGGCTTGTATTGAACGCGTCATTGGCTACAAGCGAGCGCTGAGAGAATACGACATTGAATTTAAGCAAGAACGCATACTTGTTGGTAACTTCGAATGTGATACCGCTGTCTTAGCGGCGGACAAGATCCTTGCTATGGAAAACAGACCAACAGCCGTTTTCTGCTTTAATGATCTTATGGCACTCGGCGTTATTAGTCGTCTTCAAGAGAACGGCGTCCGTGTTCCAGATGACATATCAATCATTGGATACGACAATATTGAGCTATCAGGGTACTTTTCTCCCCCTCTGACGACCGTTCACCAGCCTAAGCGCCGAGTAGGTAAAACGGCATTTGAAATTCTTCTCCAAAGAATCAAGGACAAAGAGCACGATAAACGCATCTTTGAGATGCACCCTGAAATCGTAGAGAGAAGTTCTGTTAAAAAGTTAAATTAAATTAGTTAACTCTAATTAAGCCTGGCTATATGTCAGGCTTTTTGCTTTATTGCCCAAATAAGAAACAATATTTATATCTGTACATTTATTTTTTGAAGGCAGATCACACATAAGGCATTTTGATGTGATGCTTGTTCCGGTTTTTCTCTATGATTTTATTGTCACGCACAGGGCAAACCATTTGAAAAAGTGGGACGCAAAGCTTCCGGCCTAAATGGATTTATTTGAAATCAATATGGTAGCGGGGTTGCCGATGGCAAATATGCATACTTCTTTTCCAGAGTTAACCAAACTCTGACATCTGACTGCATCACTTTGCTATTTTTTCTCGGACCTGAACTTAGTAGTGGCATAACTTCTTTAGCCGAGACAGTACAGCATGGATAAACCAATACTTAAAAACTCATTGAAGCTATTTGAACCATTAGGGACGATAAAATCACGTTCTATGTTTGGTGGTTTTGGCGTTTTCGCCGATGACACTATGTTCGCCTTAGTCGTTCAAAACACTTTACACATCAGAGCTGACTCAAAAAGTGCTCAAAAGTTCGAACAACAAGGTTTAAAACCTTATGTGTACAAGAAGCGCGGGTTTCCGGTTGTCACCAAGTATTTTGCTCTCCCAGAAACCAGTTGGGATAATACCAATGACATCATAGAGAAAGCTTCTCTAGCGCTGAAAGTTGCAAGAACAGAGAAACAAAAGCAAGCCGAAACCAAACCAACGCGTTTGAAAGACTTGCCTAATTTACGTTTGGGTACAGAAAGAATGCTCAAAAAAGCAGGAATCTCTTCCGTTCAGGAGTTGCAAAACTTCGGTTCTGTTGAAGCCTTCAAAGCCATCAAGCAGACTCATTCAAGCGATGTTGGTTTAGAGCTACTATGGGCTCTAGAGGGTGCAATTAATGGCACTCACTGGTCCGTGATTCCTCAAGATAGACGTGATGAATTAATGAAACGCTTAAGTTAGTTAAACCTTCATGCTAAAAAGCCTCCTTTGGAGGCTTTTTTATTGCTGAAATTCACAGTTTACCTATCCCGCACAGACTCTTATGGGCGAGTTACTGTCATAATTAAAACTCATTCACTATTTTGGACGAACTATGAAGGTATACTCTACTGCGCTCCCTACAGAAGCTCATATTGTATGTGAGTTGCTAAAGGCACAGGGAATCGATGTCGAAGTTCGCGGTGAAGGGTTGTTTGGCTTGCAGGGTGAGCTTCCATTTGGTCCCGATACTGAACCCTATATTTGGTTAAACAACGAATTTCAGTACGACAAAGCCAAGAAGATTGTGGAGTCATATACTGATCAAACCGCTAGCCAATCAAAGCCAAACTGGTGCTGTCCAAAATGCGATGAATGGATAGAATCTCAATTTGGTGCCTGTTGGAACTGTGGGCACCACATCAGCGAGCATGCTGACGAATAAACCCTATCGATTTTTCGTTAAAAATGTCCGGCTTTTCTACATTGCACACATGACCGCAATCAGGAATTTCAATCAACGCACTGCGTTTATGAATCCTCACCATTTCTTTGACTGGACGAAGAAACATATAATCTCTGTCTCCCATCAGATATAACGTTGGGATCGGGATTTCTTTTTCGCGGAAATATTTCATCAACGGGTTTACATCCGCGGCCAAGGTGTACCAACGTTTAAATTCTTTTTGGCACAGCTTTTTCGCTTCCCTAACAAATAGATGTCGCGATTCTTTTTGATTTTTTTGTGGCATGACTATGTAAGCAAACAAGCTGTACAACCACATGTAAGGAATGAAATGCTTACTCCAGTCGCCAACTTTAACCAACACTTGTGAACGAATATCAAACCGAGTTACCGCCCCACCTAATACCATGGTAGATACTCGATCTGAGGCTATCTCAGCAAGGTTTCGCACAATGATGGTTCCTAAAGACATACCAACAAAGTGAGCAGATTGAATTTTTAAGTGATCCAATACTTGCAAGATATCTTGGCAGATATCTTTGAACGTATAGCCTTTTTTAAGGAGATCTTGAATAACATTGTTCGACCGCCCATGACCTCTGAGATCAATAAGCAATAAATTAAAATGCTGCTTGTAGGCTTTAATCTGCTTAAACCAAATGGAAGAGCTACCACCAGCACCATGAACAAAGACCACCCACTCATTACTGGTGGGGTGGTTATAAGTCTTATGAAATAACAAAGGGTTCGACATCGCTTAACAAATATTATGAATCTTTCTAGTTCTATTAGGTAAAAGCTTACCACAATATGAGTAAATTGGGTGGTCAAGCTCCTCCTACCATAGAAAAGCCTCTCAATTTTCATTGAGAGGCTATTGTCATCAGAGGTTTTACGCAAGCAGGCTACACTAAGCCTAATCCTGTTTTACAGCAACGCAGCCTGATACATATTCACATACTCGTTAGCCGACGCTTCCCAACTAAATTCCGTGTTCATTGCATTCAAACGAACACGTTGAACCTCACCGGGTTGCTGCAAGTACAGAATCAGTGCCCGTTGCATCGCGATCAACAATGCTTCTGGTGTGGGTTCTAAGAAGCTCAAGCCAGTCGCAAGTTTTTCATCCGTATCGTAATCAACCACAGTATCTTTTAAACCACCCACTTCACGTACAATCGGAAGTGTTCCGTAAGCCATACTATAAATCTGGTTCAACCCACATGCTTCAAACTCTGAAGGCATCAGGAAGAAATCTGATCCAGCTTCAACCAAATGTGCTAAGCGATTGTTGTAAGCTTCAATGAACGAAAATTTGTTTGGGTATCGACTCGCAACTTCATGGAGTTTTGCAGCCACTTGAGGCTCACCCGTGCCTACGATCACTAGCTGAACGTCATTTCGCAAAAACTGCTCTATGACAGGTAAAAGGTAGTGGAACCCCTTTTGGTGTGTTAAACGACAAACCATCCCAAAGACAGGCAACTCTTTTGTTGGCAACCCAACCTCTTCCTGTAATTGGCATTTATTGAGTTGCTTACCCTTTACCATACTCGAAGCTTCAGCCTCATAATGGTGATCTAGGTATTTGTCCGTCTTCGGATCCCATTCACTATAATCGCAACCATTAAGAATCCCATATAGGTCTGCACTGCGATGAACAAAATCGTCCACCATTCCGTGTGACCCTAACGCGGTCATCAGTTCTGCGGCATAATTAGGGCTAACAGCATTCACTTTGTCCGCAAACGCAACACCTGCGCGTAACATACTGATGCGATCTTGACCGTATTGCAGTCGCTCTAAACCAGACAGGTTCAGCTCAGGAATAATCTCCAAGTCGTGATAGGTATAGACACCCTTAAAAATCGCGTTGTGCACAGTTAAAACACTTCTAATGGAGCGAAAGCGCTCATCATGTTCATAGCGAGTTTTTAATAAGAATGGTACTAACCCTGTATGCCAGTCATTAGCATGGATAATGTCTGGTTTTATTCCGAGTTTAGGAAGAATATCGAGGCAAGCAGAGGCGAAAAAACCGAAACGCTCTCCGTTATCTGGGTACGCCTGATTGGATTCCGCATACAATTCACTGCGATCAAAATATTTGTGGCATTCAACGGCATATACAGGAACACCATCTAGCGATAACTTCTTTACTTGATAGCGAACATGTGGCCAGAAATCTAACTCTGTATTGAGCACAACTTCGGCACTTTCTAATCCAGGTAAGGTTCTATACCCCGGAATAACTATTGATACATCATGCCCTAGAACTTGAAGGGCCTTAGGTAGGGCTTTGGCAACATCTGCCAAGCCACCACTTTTCACCAAGCCTTCGGCTTCAGAAACCGTAAACCAGATATTCATTCGATCCATACTAGAACCCAACTTTCGTTCCTTTCTTGATGACGACTACACCCTCAGGGGAAACGTGGAAGCGCTGAGCATCAAGCTCTAGATCTTCACCAATAATCGTCCCTGGAGCAATTTCGACATCTTTATCGATAATGGTTCGACGTATTTTACAACCTGCACCAATTTTTACATCACCTAAAAGGATAGATTCACTAATAATCGAGCCACTTGCAATGTTACTACGATAGCCTAGAACAGATTTGTGGATAGATGACCCTTGAATGTAGCTGCCGCCAGACACTAAGCTGTCGTTGACGCGTACACGACAATCGTCATTAGTATCAACAAACGTTGCTGGCGGTAAAGGTGGGTAGTAGGTATGCAATGGCCAGCTTCGGTTATAAAGAGAAAACTCAGGATCTTTTTCAAGTAGATCCATATGCGCCGCCCAATAAGAATCTATTGTGCCGACGTCTCTCCAGTAGGTAGAACCCTTTTCGCCATTTATTTTGTTGGTGGAGAAATCGTAAACATACACTTCTCCAGATGGAAACATCTTTGGAATAATGTCTTTACCAAAGTCATGGCTGGATGTTTCGCTGTCCGCATCTTCGCGTAACTCTTTGCACAATGAGTCTGCATCAAAAATGTAGTTTCCCATCGAAACCAACGCTTCCTCAGGGTTACCAGGAATGGACTTTGGATTTTCTGGTTTTTCTTCAAAACCAATCATTTTTCCATTTTTATCTACCTCGATAACACCGAATTGCGACGCCTCTTTAAGCGGCATCCGCAAAGCTGAAACCGTAAGTTTCGCTTCCATTCTCTTATGAAAATCAAGCATTTGCCTGATATCCATTTTGTAGATATGGTCTGAACCAAAAATGCAAACTTGATCAGGTTGCGCTAATTCGATAAACCGAATGTTTTGGTAGATAGCATCTGCCGTACCCTCATACCAACGTTTACCGTCACGCATTTGAGCAGGAATAGGGTCGATGAACCTGTCTGTAATACCCGACAAATTCCAACCTTTCTTCATATGCAAATAAAGGGATTGAGATTTAAATTGCGTGAGAACATAAATTCTCATTAAATCTGCGTTTACAAAGTTATTCAGAGCGAAATCTATCAGGCGATAGCTTCCTCCGAAAGGCACCGAGGGTTTACTGCGTGATCCTGTTAGGGGTCTTAGTCTAGAACCTTCCCCACCCGCAAGAATCATTCCTAATACACCAGCCATTATATATCTCCATATCTTATAGTTTTATGCCCGCACTAACGAAATACGTGTGTTTCGATTGTTGGGTCATACGTCCATGTGCAGAGACCGTGTTCTGCTCCGAGGTGAAACACGACATTACATGCATCGCAATTTGTGTAACGCATGTGCAACTCCATGAAAATCTCCTTGGAGAGATACTGCCACTCACATAGTGAGCCTGATTCGTAAGTTTTAAGAAATGGAAGCTATTAATAACTTTCTCATTCCACCAGGCAAATCAAGCGAAAAATACTGATATTGTTCATATTTATTATTTTGCACTTTTATATTTATACTTTACGAAGTGCGATTTATGAGCTTATTTTTAACTCAATGCATATGCAATTACAATCATTATTTTGCGATCCATGCCAACAATTGTGCGACCACAAGCAAACGTTTGCTTTCCGTTGGAGATTCGTTAATTAATTGTTTTTAACTGGTGCACTCATGCACTGTTTTTGTGCAAGTAACGCTTGGAACGAATTAGCATCAATAGGGGGACTAAAATAAAAACCTTGGCTAAATTCACACTGTTTTGCTTCCAAATACTCGTATTGAGATAAGGTTTCGATTCCCTCGGCCACAATACTTAAACCCATGTTATGTGCGATAGAAATAATCGCATCTAACAGTACGGTGGGCTCTTGAGGTTCATCGATTCTTGCCACAAATGAACGGTCAATTTTTAATTTTGTCAGTGGTAATTCATTCAAATAGCTCAAGCTCGAATAACCCGTTCCAAAATCATCAAGTGCAATTTTTATTCCTAAATCTTTTAGTTGTCCTATTTTCGCAATGACATCAGTATAACTTGCCAATAATGACGTTTCGGTGACTTCCAGTGTGAGGTGCTGTGGAGGGAGTTTGTAGCGTTCTAGTATTTCTTTGATATTTGAGACAAAGCCTGCATCATTAATTTGAAGAGCGGATAAGTTAACAGCAATGTCTTTAATCCCTAGCCCTTCATCTATCCAGACTTTCAATTGAGATATGGCTTGCTCTAAGACCCAGTTTCCTATTTCTAGGATTAAACCTGAATCTTCAGCCACTGGTATAAAGTGAGAGGGCGGGATCAAACCTTTTTCTGGGTGATTCCATCGCACTAAAGCTTCGGCCGACTCAACCAATTGTGACCGATTGTTTAAGATTGGTTGATACACCAGCTTGAACTCATTATTGGTAATTGCGCGCCTTAACTCACTTTCTGTTTCAAACTGAGCGCTGCCAATTTCAGACATGGAGGGCTGATAGAAGTTAATCGTTTTGTTTTTCTCTTTTTTACCAAAGAATATGGCCAAGTCAGCAAGACGTATCAGTTCAGAGGGGGACTCGACGGGTTTGTCCGATAATGTTACCCCACAATTTATTTGAGTCGAATAAGTGCTGGTTCCGAGTTCAATTGGGCGTGCAATTTCGCTTATCAACTCCTCCAGCCTCGCACTCACTCGCGCCTCACCAACAAATGGAAGAACATAGATAAACTCATTACCTCCCCATCTTGCAAACCCTTCGTCTCTTTGTAATTTTTCGCTAATACGCTCAGATAACTCGACCAAAAGCATATCGCCATATTCGTGCCCATAATGGTCATTAACCAGTTTAAACCCTTTTATATCTAGCAGCGCGACAGAGAACTCTACCTCCTTCGTAAGGCGGTCAGAGATAAGCTGTAAGGCAGAATAGCGGTTGGGTAGCCCTGTCAAACTGTCGTAGCGTGCGTGATACTCAAGTTCTCGTTGATACTCGACATGCTGCGTTACATTTTCAAACAAACCCAATATGCTCGACAGGTCGCCAGCATCGTCATAGATTGCGGAAAAACACCACTTGAGGACTTTTTCTCCACCAAGATCATCACGATAACCGATCTCTATACGTTTACTACTGTCTTTACCGTGTTGATAGAGCTTCAAAAATGGCTCAATTGACCACATATGCCGCTTTAGAAGAACAGGCAGTTGGTTAATTTTTCTACCTTCCACTTCATCCTGTTCTAGCTGGAATATGGTTTCGCATAGCGTCGACCACCTTTGAATTCTGAGGTTTGTGTCCCACTCAACCACCCCAAACGGTGAGTTATCCAATAAGCTATTTAAGCGATTATAAGCCTGATTAAGATGGGCACCTTGCTCAATAAGTTGGTGTTTTAATTCATCCTGCTCTATTAGAACACGGTCAAATTGCTCACAAAAACCTTCTAGCTCATCGAGCTTTGCTGGCGCTCCTGAAGAAAAGTCATCGACATACTGTTTACTTCTTCTCAGCAACTCAAAAACAGGTTTTAAAACCGTATTCGAAAAACCCCACCAAATTATGGCGATAGCCATCAAATAACCGAAAACCAGAAACAAGATATTTCCAGCCAAGTTTTCAAAAACAACTTGAGAAAACCCCCTAGAAGAAAGGGATATGACTATCTTTGGGGACGAAGGGATGTTATGAAATAGTACCCGGTTTATTTCAATTTTTAGCCGCTCATCAGAAATAACATTTTCGGGCTTTAACCCATTTGTAGCCAATACGTTTTTGTGGACATCAACCAAGTTAATGGATGCACTGTAAGGGATATCCATCTGTAGCAATTTACTTTGCCACCAATCAAATGAAAGCTCACCAACGATCGCTGCTCGGCTACCTTCATTAAATACTCCTAAAGGGTAGGCAACTTGTAAAAAGGGGTTATCTGCACGAGTGCCAGACAGCACTTCACCAATTGATAACTTCTGATTCAATATGGCTTGCTGAACATAAATTTGATTCACGATGACATCGACATCATTACGTATGTTTGTCGCCTGACAACTTTGATCATTATTAGGAGAAGAAATAATGAGGTTTGAAAAATAGGGGCTCAATTTTAGCCAATGACGAAGTACATCTTGGCATTGCACCTTGTTATCGATAAGTGTTTCATAAGAGTAACTAATGGTATTTAAGAAGCGCTCTGATTCTGACAGAGTGAGCGCTTGCTCCCTGACTAGTTGCTCAGCAACACCAGAAGCCCAGCGTTCCACCGCTGACTTTTCTTGAATAAATTGCCACCAGGAATTTGCTGCCATAAGTACAATAGCAGGAAACAGTCCAATTGCTGTAATCAACAACAACCGTGCTTTAAGCCTCAATATCTTCTCCCAACCAACAGTGAAAATTAATGTGTCATCAACTTTCTCTAGAGTTTGATCTTATTTTTATATATGTACATGTTGCATATAACCATTAAGTAGTAAGTGTTGGCAATAATCATACTTTCGTCAAATAAGGAAACAAAAAAGGCAGCCAATAGGCTAATGCCGATCAGTTAA
>NZ_PIZL01000049.1:0-7220 GCF_002835515.1 Vibrio sp. vnigr-6D03 | reverse complement strand
GATCAAGTCTGAATTAGTACAAATTAAGAGCCCAACGTTCCATTACCATCTAAGATACCCAAAAAAAATGCCACTTTAATGTGGCATTTTTTCAAGATAAACCAGACGCTTATTGGGTTCTAAGTGCATGAAGTAAAAAATTTCGTCGATTCAATTCTCAACCTTCGCTTTGCTCTTTAAACTGCTTCATCATCTGTAAGTGTTGCGAGATTTTTTTGAACTTATGGGTTTCAGATTCATCCCAAACGACTTGATAGTATGGTTCAAGCTCGTCAGCCGAGAGTTGGTTGTTCCTGATTTCATCTTCTCGTGACAATATCACAAGGCAATTATCTTTATTTTTTGTTCTGAATTTCTCTACACATTTAGTCGCGATGTCTTCATATTCTTCGGGGCGATCTATACGACCTTGCATATTGTCTTCTGGGTGTAAGTTTGGGTTAAAAATGACTTGTTTAATACCAGACAAGAAACCAATACGCTCGGACCAATATCCACCTAACCCAACCCCACAGATCAGCGGGTTTGGATCGGAAGACATTTCCATTGCTTTGTGGACTTCTTTTAATAAATGCTGCATGTCATGCTTGGGGTGCAAAGTACTGTAGTTTACAAATCGAATATCATCATCAATAAACTGAAGTTGAAGTACTTTCTCGTGATTTCCGGGGCTAGTTGAGTCAAAGCCGTGCAAGTAGATAATCATGGAACCTCCTACGGTGCCATTTTATGTTGTTATTCAACAAATCTACCACGAACATTAGGGTTTTAAAGAATCAATAAAAGAGAATGTTTAGGAAAGTGATCCTTCTAGCAGTTTTATACAAAACTGTCTTCAATGCACTTACGCTCAATTAATCGTTTTCAACAACTCCATTTTCAGTTGCTGGAATCGCTCATAATACAAATCGTCGCCCCATAACTGGTAGCCTATTTGATACCACAGCATCCCTAACAGTCGGATTTTAGGTAACCACAATTCTACATTCTGTTGCCACTCACCCATATCGGACAAATCGATCCCGCGATAATGACAATACATTGCTACCGCGATTTCAGGGCTAAGACCGGAAACTTCAATCGTCATTGCAAGATCCATCCTAGGATCACCAATAGCCGAATATTCCCAATCGATGACACCAATCCCATCGCGCGCTCGAATTAAGTTGTAAGCACCTAAATCCAAATGACATAAGGTTTTAAGTGATTCGGGTAAATACAGTGGTTCACGATGCTTTTTATAGAGACTAACTAAGTCTTCGTCTTTCTGTTCGTTAGCAAGTTGCATCCACAAGTGATCAACTTTTTCGGAAAACAGCAGTTTTTGAATGGGCTTATCGTTTATCTTAACGTTATGAATCGTTGCGAGAGTATTCAAAAGTTCATCTTGAGAAATTTGATCGCCAACTGGTTGCCCGTCAATCCAATTGACGAGTAATCCACGATCATTGTTTAGAACTGGATTTGGTGAGAATTGATAAGAGGAAAGCGCCATTAGAAGGTGGTATTCGTTAGCACGTGAAATACCGAAAACTGACGTACTTTTTGAAACTGGTCGCCATACATATTGGCGATCCTGATGGGATATTTTCCAACATCTATTGCTAAGCCCACCAGAGAGAAGTTCCATCTCTTCTGGTGGGTCAGGAAAGTAGTCGGTAAGTGATACTAAGGAATCATCGAGTTGAACTGCCTCTTGCCATCCCATTTTTGCCACTTAACACTACCTCTTCATTTAGCGTTTATAATCCTAGAGCGTATAGATCCTATGCTTATAGTTCTGAAGCTTATAGACCTAGGAAGCTCTTAGATTTTTGCTTACGAATTTCAGTTTCGTCAGCCCATTCAATTAGACCCGTTTCTAGGTCCATTAAACGCATTGTCATTTTGTAGTAAACGTCTTGGTCACTTCCTGCGTTCTTAACGATGCTTGCTAGGTTTCCGTACAACATGTACTGAGCACCCACCATCTTACCAAACTGGATAGCGCTGCTTTGGTTTACAAGTTCGTCATTGTTTTGGAAGTTCAGTTGTTCGCGTACCGATTCAACACGGTCCATATCAACAAAACGGAACTTACCAGAATTCAGCATTTTAGTACTGATTGAATCCGTAATGGATTCTGTATCGATATGCTCACTGGTTTTGTTCTTGATTCGCTCAACAAAAACAATTGGACGGCTCTCACGAGTGATTGCCGCTACAGAACCTGACATCAGCATACTGTCTACCATTTGACCTGCAATTGTTTGTAAGTCAGTAGAACCAAAATCTATAGTGGTCGTTTCAACAGCTTGAGCGTCACCATAAGACACTTGGTTTGAACAACCACCCAAAATTGCAGCGAGTCCAAGTAGGGCAATAGCACTTTTTTTCATAATGTTTCCTTAGTTATTAGCTTGGCGAATTTGAACACGGTATTGAGTCGCATTAGGGTTCACTGAGACTTCTGAAATCGAAATCGTCTCGAAACCTCTAACAATGACTTTGCGCCAAGCGCCAGGTTTACTGTTTACTTCTAAGCCTTTGTCATCGTACCAATAAAAGCGATATTGTACGTGCTGGTCGCCTTTGTATTGGCTAGCCAGACGAACAATGCCACGAGCGTGACCATTCACTTCATCCGTATCAATATTTTCGATATCTAAACGACCGCCTAACGCGTTGTCGTTCATAATCACTCTTTGCGATTGTCCATCGATACTCAAGCCAGCGGTAGGTGCCTGAGCACAACCGAACGCTGAAATCGCAGACAATAATACAATCGATAATCTTTTCATTAGATAGCCCCTAATTGTTTGTGCCACACTGACGATCCTGTCCCTTGTCGTGATACCCAAACCAAAGTAGTTTGTCCGGCTTTAACATTGAAAGTATAGTTTTGACCGTTCACAACGAGAGTATGTTCCCCTGAATTCACTTGTTGACTGCTACTGTACACCTTGGCAGGTAATGTTTGCCAACTGCGAGTGTCTGCTTGTTCTGTAAGTGCATTCCAAATACTGAATAATGCGTTACCGACATCATCACCTTTTGCTGCTTCCCTTCTCAACTGATCTTTTGCAACAACACGCAACGCTTGACGAATCACAATGCTTGGCATTCGCTCGTTAAGATTGTTTTGTGCCATTAAATTAACATCCACTAGCTCTGAACCGTCTAAAGATCGACCATTTAGCATCAAACTTGCCGATGGGTAGCTTTCAATATTCGGGTAATAGGGTAACGCCAAACTATAGATTGATGTCAGGTCATCTCTAGAACTGTAAATGGGTAGAGAATAGTTCCAAGAGTCCATCGCTTTCACAATACGTTGCTCATCTAAAACAATCACTCTACCTTTATCTTTCGATGGTTTAGAGTATTTGCCGTAGCGCGCTTCGTACGTTTTTAAATCTTGCCTCATGCCGAGTTTATGGCCGACTCGCAACACACCATCAATGACTTCTTCATTTTCAGGCATAACGGCTAATGCACGCTTATAGTCAATATAAGCGCTGTTTAAATCATTATCTGTTTCATAAAGTAACGCTGACAAATAGAGTAAGTAACCATTTTGAACAGCTTGAAGCGTTTTACCTGAGTCTGGATAATTAGCCATGATTGAGGCAATATTTGGCGAGACGCCTTGCTGCACTGCTGATTCTTGCGCCGACTCAAGCTCGGACTGCCGGCGTTTCTTTGCCTGCTCTTGAACTTGATTGGCCCTGCGCATTTCAACGAGAGCACCGGACAAGTCATTTTTCTTAAGGTAATTCAGCCCTAAATATAAATGTAAAAAGCCCAGTTCATAATCTGCTGGTTCATAGGTCGTAAGGTTGTCATTGGTAGCCAATGCCCCTACTGATGAAGCAGTCTCACTGACAGAAATGATGGCTCTATCGTTTAATACCTTTACCGCGTTATCACTTACTTGGAAAAACGATAAACTTTGTGGGTAGTCTTCTGCCAAAAAAGACACCCTGCCTTTTTCCATATTATCTAAAATCGGACCAGCAATATCCTGAGTTAGACTGGCTTGGGCTTCAAGGTAATTTCCGTTGCGAACTGCAAAATACACTTCTTTTGTTTGCGCACTATAGTGGCTAAACAGGTTTCCGGCAGACATCGTCGCACAAGCACTCAAGAGAGCACTTGAGCCAATAACTGCCGCTTTCTGGATTAAACTTGTTTTTCGAACAAAAAACACTCCGGCCCCTAACGTTTGCTTTGTTTTTTTAATTGATGATGAATACTATCAAATCCATCTTAATTAGCTGATAAGCATAGGACCGAGTGGTTGCCCACCAACCAAATGCATGTGTATATGGTACACCTCTTGACCGCCGTGAGCATTGCAGTTCACGATGAGTCGGTAGCCGTCTTGTGCCACGCCTTCTTGCTCTGCGATTTTTCTCGCTGCGGTAAACATACGCCCCATCATCGCTTCATCTTCAGCTTCTACGTCGTTGGTGGTAGGGATAAGTTTATTGGGGATAATAAGAATATGCTTAGGAGCGCGAGGGTTAATGTCGCGAAATGCCGTTACCAAATCATCTTGGAATACAATATCTGCTGGAATTTCTTTATTGATAATCTTTGTAAATATGGTTTCTTCAGCCATGGTCGCGAGCTCCTGAGTGATTGACCGCAATAATGAATACTAAGTTCATTGATATACTACAAATATCTTTTTGATATAGAAACAATAGTATGGCGGAACCCAATACATATAACAATAAAAAACACCGTACATAACACACGCATTATTATAGTATGTCGTAATGATAATTTTGTTACCTTAAAGTGCTTTTGAACCCATATCACATACGGAAACTTTAAAGCTCGTCAAAGTAAATTTTTGATACTCGTCGTAGAATACTTCGGCAATATTTATTTATTTTTTGGCTCAGTCGATACCTCAGTTAGAAGAATAATTGTAGGTTCTGACATTTTGCGAGCTTTTTTGATCTGGGAGAGAACGTATGAAGGGTTCAGTCATACGGCGCATGTATGCGGGCTTTGCACTCATTGTAGTGCTCTTCATTGCAACCATCACTATTATGATGGGTGGAATGGAAAAAATACACACCAACTTCGAGACGGTTTCCAACACGTCTTTACCTTTAGTTTCAATGTCTAACCAAACCAGTGTTCGGTTACTTTCTGCTGATAAAGCATTTAAGGATTTTCTGACTACACAAAGTCAATCTCGAATGGACAGCTCCAAAACAGCGTTCATCGAGGCTCAAAATAGTTTCCAAGAAGCTTTGATCGCTTTGGAAAAAGCCAGCCGTTCTATTCCTGAAATCGCTCCTAGAATCGAGGAGTTACGCCAGATGGAAGGTCAATACTTTGAGGAAGCCATCGAAGCGATGGACAACTACAAAGCCATGTTTTCGGCTCAAGAAGATGTGCAAAAATCATCTCGCAACTTCCAAAGATTGCATACAGAGCTCAGTGTTCGCATGAAGGAGTACGTGAACAAGCAAGATAACATCGCTGTAAAAGTCATGTCAGGGAGCTATTTCGATAAACTGAAAGACTCTCAATCAGTCACGTCTGATGCACTTGCGAGCAGTGATACCGAATTTGTAAAAGCAGCCGTAAACAAGAATAAAAAGGCCGTTACTCATTTAAATTACGCATACCGTGGGTTGGTAAATCAACTTCCTTCTTTAAAAGAAGTCTTCGATGAATCCGTTAACCAGTTTACTCGAGATGTAGGAAAAGCGGGCGGCGTACTTGATCAGCACTATACCTATTTAGTTGCACGTCAAAAGCTTTACGACAATATTGCTAATTTAGCAATTAAAGTCGATGACTCGATGCAGCTACTTGAATCATTCAATGAAACCGCTTCAAACCAGCTTGGAAAGTCGCTTGAAGAAGCGGGAACAGTGTACGAAGAAGGCTATGTTAAGGCTATTGGTATCGGTGTAATTGTTTGTGCCATCGCCCTTGGAATTGGCTACCACGTTGCACACAGTGTTCGAGAACCACTAACGCGAATTTTGGCAACATTAGAAAGCCTCACTGCTGGAGACATGACAAAACGGATCGACATCCGCTACAACAATGAATTTAGTCGTGTAAGCCGCCATATAAACTCACTGGCCGACAATCTTCACGATATCTTGCAAGAACTCAATGAAGCTGCCGATGAGTTAACCGAAGTGGCGTCTGCAAATAGAAGTACCTCTGTCGGAGCTCAAAACCAACTGAATACTCAAAGAGAGCAAACCGCAGGAGTTGCTACTGCAATGACGGAAATGGAACACTCGGTTACCGAAGTTGCGCAAAGTGCACAAAGCTCGTCTGATATGGTTCATAAAGTTGAGTCTGCATCCGAGTCTGGAAGAAAGATTATGAATGCGAATATTTCAACGATCAATCAGCTTGAAACCCGTTTAAATGACTCGGTTAATGCCGTTTCTCAACTTCAACAAATGAGTAGTGAGATTGGCTCTATATTGGATGTTATTAGAAGTATTGCTGAGCAAACTAACTTACTTGCTCTAAACGCAGCCATTGAGGCCGCTCGCGCTGGAGAACAGGGTCGTGGTTTTGCCGTGGTTGCGGATGAAGTTAGGGTGTTGGCTCAAAAAACAACACATTCCACCAGTGAAATTGAAAGCATGATCAGCAACCTCCAAAGCAGTTCTCAATCAGCTAATCAAGTGATAAAAAGCTGCATGAGTGATATGGAGCAATCTGTTACTCAGGCCTCCGATGCGAACAGCGCCATGGAAGAAATTCAGGCTCTGATTTTAGAGATTAGCCATATGAGTAATCACATTTCGCAGGCGGCAGCAGAGCAACAAGCAACATCCAGCAGTATTGCTAGAAGCTTAAACGACATCAACAGCATAGCGAATCAAAGCTATGAAGCGATGTCGGAAATTGCCACGGTAAGCCAAGACCTAACGCGTCTTTCCAGTCAGCAAGGTGACATTGTTCACCGCTTTAAGCTGTACTAATTCAGACTTGATCTGACAGTTACCCACTTTGCGACTCGGTGCCTGTCAGATTATATTTGGGCTAAATTCTTTTCAGCCCAGATTGATTTCCCATCCTCTAATGTTTCTATTGGCGTTCTGCCACAGCACATTTTTCCTTGATGAGTACGATGATTGTTGTAGTAGTCCATCCATTCGTCCAGATCTTTTTGTAATTCTTCCATTGAACCATACAACTTCTTTCTGAATGTCACTTGGTAGAACTCATTCAGTATGGTCTTA
>NZ_PIZL01000005.1:0-2680 GCF_002835515.1 Vibrio sp. vnigr-6D03 | reverse complement strand
GATAAAAATTTCACGCCTCACCAACAGAGATAGCGACACACAAAACGCCAGCTAAAACCGCAGAAAACGAAAAAAACAAGCTGCTGCAATACACGTTAAACACTAAAGTCACCGCAAACTAAAAGTGCCACGCGTTGTTGGTCGGTTTGAAGCTTTTGTTAGAGCGATACAAACAAAAAACTCGCTTGGCAATGAAGCACTTAGCTTGCATTCAATGAACAGCATCTTAACCAACAAAACTGACTGCAACCAGACCACAAAACCCAAAACACCGATTCAGTCGAGAATTTAGGAAAACTAGCCGGAAGTCTAACTTCAAAATCTGATGAAGCTGAATGGTTTTGAAACCTACAACGGCTTGGCTTGCGAGGATTTACCACATTGATTCAGGTTAAGGAATCGAACTCAAAAGCACGAAAGCCAGCAATTTTCGAATTCCTTACAACCCTTTGAACTACAAAAGCGCTATAACGCCCAGTTAAGTAGCCAAAAACGCACAAATGCTGTTTCTGCAAACTACCCTAAACACAAAACCCAACGCAAACTAAAAATGCCACGCGTTTTTGGTCTGCTTGAACTGTTTGTTATGTGATCTTTCCACTAGGCTTCAACGCCCAAAGTAATGGCTTGCATCAGAGCTCTCTACTTCGATATTTATTGTTTTATCTTTCAGTGTCAAAATAACTTTGTCCTTTGACACTGAAACAACGTTTACGAAATTAAATTGTTCATCCAAGCCCCCGGGAGCTTCAGAACACCAACCAACTTTTTTTGAATGACATCTATAGAGTTTATTGCCTTCAATTTTAAGAAAGAATCGCCACGTAGTATCTGCGATAAGGTAATTATTATTGTGCCCAGATTTTATATTTTCAAATAGAGCCTCTTCTTCGTCAAAAGTCATCCACTTCCCTTTATCATATAACGCCCAGTTAAGTAGCCAAAAACGTACAAATGCGGTTTCTGCAAACTACCCTAAACACAAAACTCACCGCAAGCTAAAAATGCCACGCGTTGTTTGTCGGTTTGAAGCTTTTGTTAGAGCGATACAGGCAAACAGACTTTACTTGGCAATGAAGCATTTAGCTTGCATTCAATGAACAACATCTTAGCCAACAAAACCTTCTGCAACCAGACCACAGAACTTAAAACACCAACTCGATCGGAGAATTTAGAAGAACAGGCAAAAAGCGAAGATTCAAAGTACGATGACCTCAATGAGCTTGGAAATCCCAAAGCAACTTGGCTTGCGGCGGCTTTTCCACTTTGATTCAGGCTAAGGAATCGAACTCAAAAGCACTTAAGCCAGCAACATTCGAGAACCTGACAACCCTTGAATTATCAAAGCGCTATAACGCCCAATTAAGTAGCTGACAACGCTACCAAATACACTTAAACCTACCACCTAAATCACTGAAGCTAAACCGAACTGAAAATGCCAAGCGTTGGCAGTCTGCTTGAATTGCTTGTTATATTTCAGATATGACCAAGCCAATTGACAATGAACACCAAGAAAAGCTAGAGAATAGTGACACCCTCAATTTCAATTACTGAGTTAACATTAGCCCTTTCTATTATTTTGAGTAAAGTCGTTTGAATTAACTCATTATTTCTAATTTCAGTTTCACAAGAAAAACGTTCCTCTTGAGCGCTATCGCCTTCAGCCAACACAAATTGAACCGCTACTTCCGTTGCACATTCTTTGGTAACTCCGTAGTACGACAAAGTGATTTTTGGATAACCATTGAAGCCTTTTTTAACTTGTTTAGCGATACGTTTCTTAGCTTTATCCAAATTCATACAACTTCCTTTATTTAGTGAAACTCAAGAGGAATATAACGCCCAGTTAAGTAGCCAAAAACGTACAAATGCCGTTCCTGAAAACTACTTAAAACACAAAACTCACCGCAAGCTAAAAATGCCACGCGTTTTTGGTCTGCTTGAACTGTTTGTTGTAGCGATACAAGCAAACAAACTAACTTGGCAATGAAGCACTTAGCTTGCATTCAATGAAAGCCATCTTAGCCAAAGTGAACTTCTGCAACCAGACCACAAAGCCCAAAACACCGATTCAGTCGAGAATTTAGGGAAACGAGCCGAGAAAAAAGCTTCAAAATTCAGCGAACCGAACTGAATTTGAGAGCTTGCAGCAACTTGGTTTGCAGAGCATTTCCCACCTTGATGCTGGTTGAGAAAGCTAACTCAAAAACACGGAAGCCAGCTATTTTCGATAACCTTACAACCCTTGAATTATCAAAGCGCTATAACGCCCAGTTAAGTAGCCAAAAACGTACAAATGCGGTTTCTGCAAACTACCTTAAACACAAAACTCAACACAAACTAAAAATGCCACGCGTTTTTGGTCTGCTTGAACTGTTTGTTGTAGCGATACAAGCAAAAAACTCGCTTGGCAATGAAGCACTTAGCTTGCATTCAATGAACAGCATCTTAACCAACAAAACCTTCTGCAACCAGACCACAGAACCCAAAACACCGATTCAGTCGAGAATTTAGAGAAACAAGCCGAGAACAAAGCTTCAAAACTCTGCGAACCGAATTGGGTTTGAAAGCTTGCAGCAACTTGGTTTGCGAGGATTTAACACCTTGATTCAGGTTGAGGAATCGAACTTAAAAACACTGAAGCAGCAATTTTCGGCAGCCTTACAACCCCTAAATTATC
>NZ_PIZL01000048.1:0-39619 GCF_002835515.1 Vibrio sp. vnigr-6D03 | reverse complement strand
GTTCGTCATCAATCTGAAGCGAACCGGATGGTTCGCCTTTTTTTAGCGGGTATTTAGTTAAAAAGCGCATACTCAGGTCGCCTCTAAACCAAATTTTAGCTCTGCCTTTCCTACAACTTAGCTGCTTTAGTGAAGTATCTACCTACTGGGCTGAAAGACTCGATTTAGGGCTAAGCTGTTTAGATTGCAAGACTAATATCCCCCACAGATACATCATCTACATCTATCAACTTTTCTTGAAGAAGCTTAAATGTTTGGTGGATACACCCATTTCATGGCCCGCAACTAAGCGATCACAAGCTATTGTCTCGCTTCTCAATGACCTATAGCTAATACTTCAAGAGGAATTACCCGAAGAGCAGCACGACGCTCTTTGTATCAATGTGAACGGCTGGAGGTACTACCCGTCCTTTCAGTTCGATGAGCATTTTAACCTTATAGATAACCTCAGAAATAATCTTAGTCTCATGCGAGAAGGCCGAGACGACACTGATATTCTAATTTGGTTGGTCTCCGAGAAATCGGTATTGGTGGAGAGAGCAGTTGCTCCACCAGCATTAGTTTCCAAGCACCTAGATAACGGCGACTTAGAAGGTTACGAGAGATTAGTCTCGGCAGAAGCGAGAAGCCATAAATGCGTAACCGCCAAACCCTGTGACTTAATTGATGACCCGTTTTTTTGAGGTGTTTGTTGAGGAATGGTTAAGGTCAGATGAACAGCAAGTCTCATCTAAGTATCTAAAATATTAGGGACATTCTTAATCAGATCTAAACATTTTCAATTGACTACATAAGCAACAGGCACCAATATGCATGCTGTTACAAATAACCATGTTGCATTTATGTGTTTGTTTTAAGGAATTGAAAATGGGAATCCTAAAAGAGAGCTTAATCGGAAAAAGCCAACTGTCTTGGTTAGCCTTGGCAGATAAAAAGCTATCACCTGACGAAATCTATACTTCATGGTGTGAAAACAATTTTATCTTTCAGGAAGAAAACTTAGCTCTAAAAATCCCTGGCTTGCGCCCTCCCCAAATTGGCGGTATCTATGCCGCACTTGGTTACGAAAAATCCGAAGCTAGTAGTGCTGCAACTATAGTCATGCCAACAGGTACAGGAAAAACCGAAACTATTTTATCCATCGTTGTTGCGGGTAGATTTCGTAAAACACTAGTTATTGTGCCTTCTGACGCCTTGCGCGAACAAACTAAGAAAAAGTTTTTAGAACTTGGGCTCTTAAGACAACTAGGGATGCTTAATGACAGCTTCGAGAACCCTATTGTTGCGACTATAAAACACGGTATTCAAGATATCGTCGAAATCAATCAACTATTAAACTCGAATGTAATCATTGCTACTGCCGCTGCATTATCACAGTTCCACAAGGGTGCCTTAGAAACTTTAACAAAAGCATGTTCTCATCTAGTTGTGGATGAAGCACACCATGTAACAGCAACCACGTGGGCGCGAATAAAAGCGCAGTTTGTCGAGAAACCAGTATTTCAATTTACCGCAACTCCTTTTCGAACGGACTGCTCTAGAGTAGACGGAACGATTATTTTTAACTATTCACTTAGCAAAGCTCAACTTGATGGTTACTTTAAGCCAATAGAATTTCATCCAGTGAAAGAGTTTGTAGAAGAGAAAGCAGATAAAGTGATTGCTCAGAAAGCCATTTACTTACTTAAGGCCGACTTGAAGAACGGTCTTAACCACATAGTTATGGCTAGAGCAAACAACATCAAAAGAGCAACACAAGTATTTGAATACTACAAAAACGAGACCGAGCTCAATCCTATTCTGATTACAAGTAAAGCAAAACGCAAAGACGAAGTTCTTAAAGCTATCAAGGCAGGAAAACATCGAATAATCGTATGTGTCAATATGCTCGGGGAAGGATTCGATTTACCTCAATTAAAAATTTCAGCGATTCATGACCCACATAAAAGCATCAATGTAATGCTCCAGTTTACTGGACGCTTCACAAGAACAACTCAAGGAGTCGGGGATGCAAAATTTGTTGCTAACATAGCCAACCCTAAACTGAACGACTGCCTTGAAGAACTATACAATGAAGACTCCGACTGGAATTGTATCATCAGTAACATCAGCAGTGAGAAGGTAACGTCAGAGCTAAAGTATCAAGATTTCAAAGCTGGCTTTTCAGAGCCAAGTAAGTTGCTGGATTTGGGGTTAACCCCAAGTATAAGTACCACCGTATTTAACTTAAGAGCTGCTACTTGGAAACCTGAAAACTTCTATAAGTTTGGTAATAAGCATTTTCAGATTCATGATTCCGTTCTAAATGATGAGCAAGATACCCTTGTTTTTTCGGTAAAATCATATGCTCCTGTTGGGTGGTCAAGCTCTAAAGAGCTATTTGACGAATCGTGGGATCTATATATCGCCTATGTGGATAGGCGGAACAAGTTACTCTTTATCCATTCATCAGCAAAAGATGGCCTTGTAAAACGTTTAGCAAAATTAATCGCGGATGGAGCTCCTCAAGTGAGCGGAGAGCGGGTATTTCGTACACTTTCTGGACTCAAGAGGTTGAAGCTCCAAAATGTTGGTCTAAACAAGAATAAGAAAGGTCTGCGCTACTCTATGCACACAGGAACTGAAATCAATGATCAGATTCCAGACATTGAAGCTAAACGTTCTATCAAATCCAATATTTTTGGTAAAGGGTACGAAGACGGTAAACTTGTTAGTGTCGGATGTTCATACAAGGGTAAAGTCTGGTCGATGGACAGCGATTCTCTGGAGCAATGGATCGACTGGTGCAAAAACGTTGGCAAAAAAATCTTAGATGAGTCTATCGATACCAACCAAGTATTGAAAACTGCTATGCAAAGTGAAGAGTTAACCGAATATCCAGATCTGAGGTTACTCAATGTCGAATGGCCAGTAGAGCTATTGCGCAAGAATGACCGAAAAGTATATCTAAGCGATGGTAAGTGGGAGGAGACATTATTCAACTGCGAGCTAACTTTATCAGATAAGACTAATGATAAAGAGAAAGTCAGGTACTTTAACATCTCGACTCCTCTTGGATCATTTAGCGTTTCAGCAACCATTACAGCTAAGGGTGAAGTAACTTACAGCTCCGATACACCTCTATACATCATCATAGGGAGTGAAGAGCATCTAGTGACTGATTTCTTTGATGAAAATCCCCCAGCTTTCTTCTTGGAGGATACCTCTATCATCGATGGTGGGTATAGATACTACTCGTATGAAGAGTATGCATACTTATACTCCTTGAACAATATTGAGGGCTGGTTGTGGGATGGCGTTGATATTTCGGTGGAGTCCCAAACACACCTGAGGCACCCACACTCAATTCAGTACCATACTATCCAGCAAATCAAAGATAACTACGATCTAGTTTTCGATGACGATGGTAGCGGAGAGGTAGCTGATATTGTAGCCATCAAAAACAACGATGATTCCGAGCTCATTATAGATTTATACCACTGCAAGTATTGTACTAAAAAGAAAGGCGTAGCGAAGCCTGGAGCACGAGTAGACGATATCTATCAAGTGGCAGGGCAAGCTGTGAAAAGTATTAAGTGGTTTGCTAACAAAGAAGCTCTGATCAACAGATTAATCGATAGAGAGCGAGTTAGATTGAGTCAAGAGAAGGCATCACGTATAGACAAAGGAACACTAGAACAGCTAATCCATCTATCAAAAGTTGCTAGATATGCCTCATTCAAAGTTGGAGTAGCTATCGTTCAACCAGCAATTTCAAAATCACTGATTTCTAAAGACATTCTATCAGTTCTGGGAGCTACTGAAGCCTATATCTATGAAATTAGCAGCATAAAATTGCGAGTAATTTCCAACTCTTAAAAGCTAAACTATCTGACCTCTTCTGCTAAATGCAGTTGAGGTTGATCCATAAGCTACAAAGCGCTTAACAAATTAGATATGATTGGAACAATTAATCCAACGTCAATTCATACGGTCGTACTCCAGTGGACATTAACCTCAAACATTATATTGAATCTGCTTTCTCAGACTTGATCCCTACTACCTTCAGATCCATCAGTGAAAACTTAAACAAAGAGAAGTTATTCACCAAGTTCGAACAGCTGCAAACAGCTAAAGACAAAACGAGAAGCAAATTCGCATCCGAAGAAGAGCTCGCTGCACTATACGACCCCTTAGAAATGAGCCACCTATTAGATTTGTTTCTTTGGCCTTGTAATGCGTTTGCAGTTTGCGCTTCTTTAATAAAAGAACATGGCGATTATAGGTTACTGATATCTGGTGAAAGCGGCGTAGTTTGGACAACTGAAGATCGAGAAGAAGTCGAGAGACTTGGGTCATTGTGGGAAAAGTTCATAAATGCAAATGTCAATGATCTCAACTTAATCAAGTTAGATGAAATCAATGAGCTATTGCTAAGCGTGTTCGAGCATAAGAACCAAAATTTAAGTATAAGTAAATTAAAGTCAGATCCTCAATTCAAAAAAAACCTTCTGAAGGTATGCTTATGCGCGGATGAGAGCTTCAGAAATATCAGCGTGTTAAATCCACTAGCTGATACAGTGGCAGGTAGAGTTGCCGAGCAATTGAACATCATAAGTGACGCACATAGCTATCAATTAGCAATGACAAATAGCTCATTCGGTTCTGTCCACTACAAAAATTCAGTATGCCAAAGCGGCATCTCCATTAATAGTATCAGCAGCAAGCTTGCTCTAATTTCTCCAGAAATCAAACTGAAATACATAGAGCGCCCTACCGACTCTAAACATGAAAAAAGAGATAACTATAACATTCTGATAATACCGTGGCCGCTAAAAGTCCACAGAACAGACTTCCAAGCAGTCAACAAAAATAACCTTCTAGAAATGGATCATAATTTTGGATTTTTCAGCTACTTACCTAAAGATGAGCTTTCAAGACAAGAGCTGGAGGAAGTACTAAAAAAATACTATTTGGAGTTCGATGAGGTTGATTTGATTGTTCTCCCCGAGTGCGCTGTTGAGTCGAGTAAAGCAGATGAGCTATTCGAAACTATCGAGTCCTACTGCAAAAAACACAGTAAATACTGTCCTACCTTCATCACTGGGGTGTTTAAGCAAGGTGATGCTAGCAATTACGGAATAAATTCGCTAAAGCTTTATACAACTAGTTCACTATACGGATTAGAAGGCGAAAGTTGTGACTCCGCTGAACAGCATAAGCATCATAGATGGTTCTTAGATCGGCCTCAATTACATAACTACAAACTCGGTAACAGATTGTCTCCTAAAAAGAAATGGTGGGAATACTCTAAAGTTGATGAACGCTCTCTCATAAGTTACTACTGCCAGCAAAACGACCTCCAACTGAGTCCTCTCATATGTGAAGACTTGGCTAGACAAGACCCTGTCGCCCCCGTGATCAGATCTTTAGGACCGAACTTAATCGTGGCATTGCTACTTGATGGAGCACAAATAAAAAACCGTTGGCCTGGCAGGTATGCATCTTTACTATCTGAAGATCCTGGTTCAAGCGTACTTACAATATCTCCATTGGGAATGACTGAACGTTCTGACGGTACAGGTTTTCCTCCGAGTCGAACTGTGGCGTTTTGGAGTGAACCAGATGGTAGTTACAAAGAGCTCAGTCTAGATAAGGAACGAACATCTATAGTGCTGACACTTGAGCCTAGCACCCTAACACAATGGACAGCTGATGGTAGGAAATCAGAAAAGAAGGTGTTAAACTATGCAGGACACATTAGTATCTAATGTTTTAAGGAGTACGATATGAACAGTTCAGAAGAAAAGCAGGTTTTTTTGCTTGGCCGTATCCTTAAACGTGATCCACAGCGAGTTCAAAACCTCTTAGTTCAACGAAAACTAATGGCTCCAAAGGTCGCAATAGAATTTTCTAACACGCTCCTTCAACGCCGACTAAGAAACTACGATAATCAGTCAATTCGCCAAGTATATTTGGACAATTATCGTACGGACGACAACGCCAGTGATTACGAACGAGTTATGCAGATTTTTTCCCATGCCTAACTTCATGCTATTTACACAAGCGGTTTAAACACCGCTTGTGTGGCAAAAACTCCTCAATGCTATCTTTACTTTACCCAACATCATTACCACTCTTGCTCACAACACCCCATTACCTATACCACTGAGAGTTCACTTCAATTAAGAGCACTTGACTGTTCACATTACTCTTCTTCATAAAAGATACAATCGAGCAATGCAACTCTCCCTCTCCAAACGCGTTTTTCTAACTTTTTACTAGGTTCCCGACTACCAAACCATACTGACTCGTGGATTCGGCTTATCAATTCATCCCAGTATCGTTCGTAGGTCATGCCAGACACTTTAATACCAAAGTCAGCACACATTGCACGATTGTTTTTAGAGTCAATGCAAACGAAGAAATCTGGACGTTTCATAGCAAGTAAACGACTGGCAATACTGATGCCATCTCTACCGTTGGGGAATGCTTTCTTAAATGTTTCAACATACTGATTATATTGAGATTTGCTAATTTCCCCACGAAGAGGGATATGCTCAAGAGCCTCTGAAATGTACTCATTGTTATTATTGATATTGCTGTGATAAACCCCAGCACCTTTCATGCTACCAAACCATCCCCAATGCTTATGAACATCATTGGGCAGCCCCGCGATTGTTTTACGAGCAGCCAGAGGCATAGATTTATAGTCATCGTATGTATTGAAATAACTTCTGATAGTTTCGAGAAGTTCTAATCGAGTCAAGATTGCATGATTAACATCTTGCTGAACCTTGTATAAGTAAGCTGACCATTCCATTTGCATTACAACACTATTAAGTAACGGTTTAGATGCTTTCGTTTTTCCATAACGATCCGCCAACTTATCTAGACGAGGCTTCTGTTTCTTATGATAAATTTTATATGTATTCACGTACTCTTCGTCAACAGACACCCCTGCTTCAAAGTACTTACTAAGTTGTGCTAAGAGTTGATTAAGTGAAATATTGCCTTCATCATCTTTGCTACTAACATGAACGTTGATCTCGTTGTTCGAGGTGAACGCCCCGTTAGTCATATTAGAGCTACCGATAATTGCTTCCCACTTATGGCCAGTTCTGAACAGGTATACCTTGGGGTGGAACACGCCACTGGTTTGAGTAACGAAGTGTACTTGCTTGCTACCTATAAACTCTTTCAAAACACGGGGATCAGTCTGGTAAAAATGTGTCCCAATCGTTGATGTACATATCTTAGTTTTGTTAGCTAAAAAGGCGTTGAATACTTTTGTCTCGGCCGATGCCCATGCTACCGCAATTGATACTTGTTCGTGCTTACTAATCAAACTAATCAACGTCTTTTCAAGAGTTTTGTTATCACTAATAACTTTCATTTATTTCCATATAATCAGCTATTTACAGAATGATTATATCATCAACCAGGTCGAAAACATAACACTAACAGCATCATTGATACCAAATCTATGAACTGACAAAGGTTGCACAGATTGAGAGCGTAATTGCGAAAACAGTGGAACCAACGGCGGTTCCTAAAGTGCGGTTCGCAAAGTACGGTTCGGGTTTTACGAACTGAGCAATTGCTCTAAAAAGAGAGTTTTATGAGGAGAGAGTTTCCAACTTAGTTAACCAAACTTGCTGCCTTCATTAGCCATGAAGCACTGGAGTTTCCAACTCGGTTATCGTTAAAGAGTATTCCAGCTCGTTGATTTAGAAAGCTGGCAAGTTTCCATCTTAGTTATCTGTGATCATTGCTTCAGTAAGAACTTTAAAGGCGAACCAATCGATTCGCTTTTTTGTTTGGCAAGTAAAGCTTCTAAGCTGCTATTGGACAAAAATGAGTTTCGGCAATTAGACTGTTAGCGACTGATGAATAATTTAAATAAAGAGAGGTCGCCTAAAATTAATAGCTCAGTTCAAACTACTTAAGGATGAGAAATGAAGAAGCTAAATCTATTTGATACGCTCAACGCTGCCACACTGCTCCTAGCCTCTCCTGAATGGCCTAAGGTGAAAGCAGCTCAAAAGCGGGCGCAATCTTTTGAAAACCCTGTTGTCGATATACCACTGGAAATACGAACCATTGCTGGGCGAAAAATTCGCTTGGCACAAGCAGGTCCCGTTGATGCACCAACAGTTGTTCTACTCAGCCCGTTCCCAGCCAGTATCCTCAATTTTGCTGGCTCTTGGGAATTACTCACTGCAAAATTTAGAGTAATTGCAATAGATTTACCCGGCTTTGGTGGTTCTGAAGGGGATCGCCATGATATGACGCCAACCGCACAAGGAAGTCACCTTGCTGCAATCTTTGAAGATCTTGACCTGAATGACATTCACCTTGTCGCTCCTGATGTAGGAATGGCGTCAGCCCTTAGTTATGTGCTCGATCACGAACACAGATTAATCAGTATGACGATAGGTCACAGTATCGGTAATCCTAACCCAGTAGAGCTTGGTTTTATGATCAATATGCTGGCGAAGTTTGGTTTCATGCGAACTACCACCGCTTTGTTAGGCGCAGGTCCACTGATCGCGTATTCTGCCAAGATTGGAGCCGTGAGACACCAAGCCAGTGCCGTTGAAATTGATGATTATAAGAAATCCTATGGGGGTAGAGTGCCTGAAGTGATACATTGGTTTAAAGATTTTCATGCAAAGTCTGAAGCGATCGCGGCACGTCTAAGTGAAATTCAGCTCCCAACTTTAGTCTTTTGGGGAGAGCTGGATGTGCTATTTGATGTCAGTAATGCTGAACGTATTCATGCAGCACTGCCGAATAGTAAACTACACATTCTCCCCGAAGCAGGCCACTTTTCATGGGCGGACCAACCACAAATGTTCGCCACGATGATTGAGGATTGGGTTGAAAACGAGCACCAAGTAACGATTAAATAAGCTTGGTCAATCAAAGAACTGGCTAGATGGCCAGTTCGTTAGGATTTAAGAAGGTTTGTTTCTTCAGATTCCATTTAATTTTCCCTTAGTGTCGTCCCTTGATTCCCTCATTGGAATGAAAACTGAGACACCGAAAGGTGGAACTTGCCCGGCTGTTTATCTGCCAACAAGAAACCAAACTGCTTGGTATCTTCAAAGCGAAAATCAGCGGCATCCACAACGCGCCGCCCGCGGAAAACAGGAATAAAATCTGTTTCTTGCAGGGTGATGGTCATCCACTCGCCATCCACAGTATTAAAAAGAGCGCGATAGCTTACGCCATCCCAAGAACTGTCTGTCCGAATTCTTAGTTGATAAGGACGCCCATCTCCTTTTACGTGCAATGTCACCATGCTGTAGTCGGTATCGTTCATGTTCGGCATTTGTCGCCTAACCGACACAAACCCGCCATTGTTTTCAAGTGACAAATGCCCTGAAAAGTGAGCTACCCCATCTTCAACAACCATGCTTGAACGAGAGACACCGCCCATAACACCATCGTTGACCACCATCCATTCAGATGCATCTGATAACGGACTAAAGTTAAGCACTTCTCCTCCTTTGGAAAACGCCATCGCTGAGTAAAAACAGGCAAAAAATAGTGATATAACAGCATGAGAACTCTTATTCATCTTCATTATCTCAGTTCAATTCGGTGCAAGCGGATGTGGTTTTATCGAAAGCATTCCTTCCTACGATTCACCACAGCGATGAGGTTGATACGAAAGGTAGCTAAGGTGTGATCAATATTGAGGTTCATCACCGCTAACGAGGTTGAAGAGGTGGCGATACAGATTGGTCACAAAAAAGATTGATCACTCTCTTGCAGTAAAAGGACGGAGTAGAAAGAACACTCAAACTAAGAAAATACAAAACCCAGTAATTACAGTTAGTTGTGCTTAAATCCACAAAGTAGGTATTTCTAAATTGCCTATTCTTATATTTTTGATGTTTTAGCTGAACCCGCTTTGCCGTGAGTCTGACTGAATACCTTTGCCACTTGGTCGATCATCCATTGAATGCCGGCATCATCTGCAACAAGCGCGCTTCGATAAACGCAAAGGTTGAGAGGGGCGATATCAAATGGCGTATAGCGACGCTCTAGGTTAAACGAAAAGCTGCTGTCATCAATGGCAAGTGCCGGTACGGTTAGCAGCATGTCTGTCTTAGCTAAAATCAGTGGTGCCATCACGAAGCTTGGAATAATCGTTGAAATCGTGCGGTGAATACCAAGTTTAGACGCGATTTTATCTATTGGCCCATCACCTTTCGCCACACCAGTAGACACCTTGAGGTGCGGGTAACTTGCCCAGCTTTCTATCGACCAATCGTCTAATGCTGGGTGATTCTCTCTGGCAAAGACAGACCATGCCCAGCTACCTAGGGGTTCGGCAATGATTCCTTCACTTTTAATGACGCTCGGTGCAATAACAATGTCGATACTGCCGTTTGTGAGATCTTTAACGGCTGATGAAGCATACGGCACCAGCTCTAGCTTCATGTTGGGTGCATTCGCTAAGTCAGCGATCAATAGAGGGACGACTGGCGCAATAAAATCAGGTGCTGCCAATTTAAAGGTTCGCGGTGTGTGCTGTGGGTCAAACTCTTCCTGCTCGGTTAAGGTGTACTCAATCTGCTTAAGTAATCGAGGTAGCGACTCTCCGATGCGAATGGCTTTTGCGGTTGGAATCATTTTTCTGCCATCGCGAATAAATAGTTCATCTTGCAATTGGCTTCTAAGCCGGCGAAGCGCGTGGCTCACAGCAGATGGCGTTAGATTGAGATATTCAGCAGCACGAGCCACATTTTGCTCACGCAGAATCGCGTCAAAGACGACCAATAAATTTAAATCGAGTTGTTTAAAGTTAATGCCTCTCAATACTGAATGCCCTTCATGTAACCTGAAAACTCTTCATTTTATTCACTAATAGGTTAGTGCTTTAATCACCTTATGAAAAGCATTCACGCACATCAAACCTATTATTGGGAGAACCCTCATGTTTAAAAATTCCATCATTCCGGCTTGGGTGAATGTCTTTATGTTGCTCATTTTGTTCTTTATGAGTCTTCAGGTGTACTGGTTTTATTTTGATCATTCTTTTCTAGCGGAGGCGGGAATCAGCCTGCAAAGTAGCGCGGACTACAATATTATTTACACCACGGCTGGTAGGTTACTGGCAATGATCGTTATTACGCTCATTGCTATGGCGACGCAAAGCGCTCAGCAATACATGTTGGTCTTGAGCATTTTCAGAGAAGGGCAAGAAACCGTTATTGACCCATTATTTCCTTATCTAAATAGCCCTGCATCACCAATGGCAGACTTGATCACACATTTGGTTATTGTGGCACTAGAAGTCACGGCATTAATTGTTATTTATCGAAGAACTCGACAAATGAAAGCGAAAGCAAAGTTCGCTCGTTAAAAGGGCAACACTCTAAAACGATGCTCATTTTAAGAAAACAAGATACCCACCAGTCAGCGCTGGCAAGTTAGTCGGGACAGATAAAACTAATTTTGACAGAAAGTGATTGGGACAGAAAGTGATTGGGACAGAAAGTGAATGGTATCTTGCGCTTGTTCGGACGAATCGAAATCTGGCTTTGGAGGTCATGCTTTTTGCTCATGCCTCCAGATTGCCGATTCAGAAAGGTCACTCAGCTCTAATGCGGGCTCAAGTTAACCTTATCTAATAAGTTTTCAGCCAGATTTCGATCGTAAAGACCGGCTACCAGTCTTTCGGGTAGGTGAAGTTCGGGTACTTGATACCAATAGACTTCGCGAATTTATTGGCAAACATACCGTTAGGATCAACTTGACCAATTTTTTCACTGTACCGGTTTAGGTAGTCCCCATAAGACTTGTTGTCACGCTGAAGCTCAAATATCCACGAATTGTTCGAATGAGTATTTTTACCCCAATGCGCTCTTGCACCATACTTCGTGACTAACATATTCATGGCTTCTTCATACGGTGACATATACTGATTGAAATCTTCTGGTGGTAATCCTGCTGGGACAAAAATGGGGAATTCAATGTGCATCGCAGTTGTACCGTTAGTAAACCCATTACCAGCACCGGTGTAAGCCATAAGCGCAGCGTCTTCAATTTTGGAGAAACGAAGGAAAATACCAATCAAAGGAACAGGCATATTGCGATTGGCGTTGTTAAGGCCGTTCGCCCACTTACGAATATCTTCGATAGCAGCTTGAGCATTCTCTTCTGGGACGGCCACTTCCCAATCCATTTGGCGCATTTCACGACCAACATTATCTATCAGTTTGCTGGATGTAATACGGTGTGTTGGCCCCACTGCATTGGTGGTGTATCGGAGTTCGCCATTAACCGTTTTTACTAGCGGTGGGGTGATGTGCCAACCCGTTTTACGCAAGTACGCCATGCTTTGGTGGGTATCAATAGAAGGCTCTGCTCCACCAATCTGGAACGCCTGCATGGTTTCCTCAATACTAAGGGCCGATGTATCAACATAAGGGAAAATGAGGCGGTTGTTCGCGTTTTTTTCCGCTTCTAATGTCGTTGTTTTACCGCAAGTTCTCAAGTACTGCTTTAGGCTGGGGAACCAATTATATTGTCCATAATCGCACTCTTTTATGTCTGCAATCACACTGCCTTTTTTATTCTCTTCAAACAGCTCTTTTTCATCGTGGAATGTGATTTTCACATGAGTATTGGTCGCTGGTTGAACTTCTAATTTTAAACGGGTGATGATGCCGAAATACCCCATATGGGTTAACAGAGATTTCCAAAGATCGGGATCGGTTTCTCCTGTTGTTCCTCGGCTATATGTTTTGAGCTTGCCATCTGCGCCCACAATATCCATTGATACAACAGAATGACTAAGAATATTTCGATTAATTGGAGAGCTACCATGCGCTGAGGTTCCAATCGCACCAGCGACTGAAGCGTGACGCCAACCTAGGTGTACGTACCCCAGCCCTTTACCTCGCTCGTATAACCACTCACCTAGCTCATGTAGATTGGTTCCAGAAGCAACATTAACCACCTCTATCCCCTCGAACATTTCCAGTGCCATACCAAGTTCAGCTTGGGAGTGATCAAATTTATTCATGATCATTGTAATGCCATCAGTACAAATAATTCCCGATGCAGAACCTGCAGTATTATTTTTGGTTTGCCCACTGGAAACTTTAATTCTAACGCCATTACGTTTAGCGAGAGCTACAATGGATTGAATTTCTTCTACGCTGGTTGGGTGATAGACAGATTGTAATGATGATTCGTCACATAACACCATAAAGTTAAACGACGCCTGAGCATACTCGCCGCAGTCTGAAGGGCAGCTTTCTGCGGTTTCGTTTCCATTACAAATCAAATCTGAGCAGGTTGCCATCAAAGAAACACCAGGAAGGTGCTGATTCTTTTTCACTGTTTTTTTTACGTGACTAAGTTTTGAGGCAATGCTAAGTAAAGGGTCGGTAATTTTTTCAAAATTGTTTTCTTTGCCACAAAATTCACCAAATTGATTCGCGGTACACACTAAAATATAAATGGCTCCCACTTCCATTTTAAAGTCTGAAGGGAACTCATGAACCAATACACCGCCATCTTTCTTAGCCTCTATTTTTGCTAATGTTGGGGCAAGTGCTAAACCTAATTTATTTTTCAGAACATCTCCCCAATACACATTGTAATGGGTGATATTCGATTCATCAGGTGCAGGCCAAATTTCTATTCCTTCTAATAACCGTACAGGCATGATGGAAGAAGGGTTTTTATCTGCTGTGAATGTTACTCGCACCTTTTGAGCCGATTCTGTTGGTGTTTTAGGTGGGCTCGTAAAAGCATAAGAACTGGGTATGAAATAAACTGCGGCTAGCAGGAAAATGATCATTTTAACTTTGTTTAAAAACTTCATAGAAACACTCGCTATATAGATGTAATAACCCACGAGACACACCTCAATAAAAGGTGAAACATATTTGTCTCGTTTAACGGTTTAAAAAGCGATGCTTAAGGTCTGCATACCTTTCGGTTAAATATTGTTTGAATTACAACAAAAACTCTCTCGAAATATAAGCACATCCTAATTAAACCCGCTTTTTACAACTTGAGTATCTGTAGCTTTGGTAGAGATTTTTTTAATTGGATATACATCTTAACTAATAGTGCTATTACCCGTTGCATTGGTTCAAACAGATAAGCTTTATTAGCTAAGACCAACTTAAAAAGGTATACATCGCATACAGTTATTATCAAGCTATACACTGATACAATCTTTTAGATATTGAATTCAATTATCTAATGTCAGATTTAGAATCAATGTCTAATAGTATTAATGTCAATATATCCATTAATCGATAAAGAAAGTCATAGACAGGATCTTAAAATCCTAAATTCCAGATAATAAATGTGAAACTGTACATGTAATCACCTCCTAGATAATCCAATGTAAAAAGGGAAATTGATTCTAAGAAACCAGAAAAGAACACTTCTAAACAACAAGTACCATGATCAAAAAGGCGAACCACTTGGTTCGCCTTGTTACTTTTTCATCATGATTTTTATTTTAGAGGGTCGTTGTCTGGCAACGCGCTGTGAATCCAAAGTGCCAGCCTGTGTTTGATGTTTGCGCCGTCGAGCTTACTTTCTGGTAATGGTGTAATTTGCTTGGCATCGACCAAGAATAGGTAAATTGCTTTAACTCTTATGGGCTGCGGTGACTGAGGAAGATCAAAGCCTTGCATTTTTGCCATCTTCCCAGCAATCTCAAGTGCCTTTTTAACCAGTTTATCTTCATTATGAAGCTTGGAGCTTTTTGCCATTGATAGAGTCCTCTTCTTCGCTTGGGCTTAGAATACATTAAGCGCCACAAACAGCGTGTTAGTAAGCTCTCATATTGACAACATTTCGCTACTTTCCCAAGTAAAATCGAAAGAGAAACGCAATTTAAAAAAACACTTTGATTGGATCCACTAAGTGATTGTTGAAAAGCTACTTTAAACTGGTTGACTGCCGATTCACTATAACTCGTCTCTGCCATTAAACTGAGTTATATCAAGCTCTCGGGGTTCAATGCCGTCTAAACAGCCTAAGTTCACTCTGAACACCTCTGGATCATAGGACGTGTCGTGAAATGGGTAAATACCGCAAACGTTACAAAAGTAGTGGTTAACATCATGATCGCCCCAGCGATAAACGCTTAGATGTTCTTTGCCACTAATGAGTGAAAATTCCTCCTTGCCAAAACTTTTTTTGGACATAATGGCATTCTTTCGGATACAGACCGAACAGTTACATTGAAGCGCTTCGATGATTTCGGATGTCTGAATTTCAAACTGTACGGCTTTGCAGTGACAACTCCCCTGATACTTCATTTTGTTGCTCCTTTCTTAAAAACAACAATAACTGTATATATAAACAGTATTAGGGTAAAGCCATTATCTTCACACAAAACGTAATATGAGCATTAGACGATGTTTCACATGAAAGTGAGTGGAAATCGTTTTAACTAGAAGAATGAAGTAAAAATCAATTAGGCTGGATTTAAGAAAGGTGGCTAATTAAAGCCGACCAAGCTAGTTAACTTGGCCGGCTTTGCTAGCAATTATTTTGCTTTTGGAGTAAATGTCTGAGTACTGCGATCTTCGGCAGCAACAGGTTTGATTTTCTCTCCGTTCGCCGTTAGGCCACGAACATAATCGATAAAGGTTTCAGTGTAGAGCTTCAAAGTATCTTCGTACTTAGACTTATCTGCCGAGATTTCACCAAAGGCTAGGTATCCATCTTTACCACCAGCGATGTAGTTGTTCGTTACCACAACCAGCTCTCTGTCGTCACTTAGCTTAGACCAAGTACCATCGCCCTTCGCTTTTACTTCGAAGTTGTGAACACGCTGACCAGCAGGTCGGTTGAAGTCCACGTCGTATCGAATACCAGCAGAATATGGGTATGCACCGTCAGAACCGTCTGCACTGTTGTCTACAAACTCTAGATACGCTTTGTCTACCGCTTGGTTAAGGACTTTCTTAACCTGAGCACCCGTCATCGTTAGGTTAACCATGGTGTTGTTGAACGGAAGCACTTTCGTTGCACCAGCAACGGTAAACTTACCTTGAGTGATGTTTGCACGAGCACCACCACCGTTCTGGATAGCAACATCTGCACGCTTCGTTTCTGCAAGAAACGCTTGTGCGACTAAGTCAGCAACTTGAGAACCGTGTTTAATCGTGTGAGTGTCACAGCCATCTGCGCCATTGTGCTTTTGTTGACCAGGAACGCGCTCGTAACACAGTAGCTCTGTTGACTGAGCGATTTCTTGGTCTTTCAACTCATCCAGTTTCTGGGAGTAAGAAGACAGCGTTTTTTGTGTTGCCGCATCTGGTGTAACCTGAACTAGGTTTGGTTGCGCGTTGATGTCTGCAATAATTGCTTCAAGCTCTGCACCCGTCACTGGCTGACGTTTACCGTTTGAGTCTTTACGCTTAAAGTCTTGCCCCATTAGTAGGTGAGGTGTACCAGAACAAGACGCAACTTTGTTGCCATCAAACGAAACCGTTAGTTCACCTAGGATTTGGCTGTATTGCCAAGCTTGAGCGACACAAACTTGATCGCCGTCTTTGTTGGTTCTCAGTGTCGGGTAAGGGCCGTCACTCTTAAGACCTACTGCGTCAAAGTCACCAAGCAACGTGTGCGAGTCACCACCGATGATAACGTCGACATCTGTTAACGCTTCTGCAAGTTGCAGGTCGTTTGAATACTGGTAATGCGTTAGAAGAACGATCTTAGAAACGTCTTTAGACACTAACTCGTCAATGTATTTCTGGGCTGTTTCCACTTCGTTCAAGAACTGTGTTGTTTCATCAGGGTTTGATGAGTTCATTGTTTTGTTAGCGATATCAATACCAACAATACCGATTTTGTGGTCGCCATATTGCTTGATCGTGTATGGCTTGAAGTAATCATTAGCCGAGTTTTGAGCAAGTGGAGATACGCCTTGCTTAGGGATAACGTTTGCAGCAAGTACTTCAGGAGGACAGTTGCCTGCATTTAACCAGTCAAGGAAACGCGCAAGACCTGCATCGCCATCATCAAATTCGTGATTACCAAGAGCGAAAGCATCGAAACACGCGTGGTTCATTAGAGCTGCATCAGCTTCACCTTTGAACAGCGCGTAATATAGTGTCCCAGAGATGGCATCACCTGCGTGAAGTTTAAGCACGTTCTCGCTTGCTTCAGCACGTTCGTTCAGCGCTGTAACCAGTGCCGGGAAACCACCAACTTGAGCATACGTCGATTGACCTGCTAACTTGAGCTTTTGACGTGAAGGCTCTAAATGCGAGTGGTGATCGTTAACGTGTAAAATGGTCAGATCGAATGGAGAAGGATCTGTCTTGGTTGTTGCACACCCTGAAGCTACCACTGCCGACAGGATGGCTAATGCCAATGGTTTAGTTTTCATTTGTCGTCCCTACAATTTGATTATTAAAAGACTGGCTTTTTTACAGCCCCTAATTATAGGTTTGCATCGAATGTTTTTTTGAACTTATGCGAGAATATTGAGAATAGCGTCAAAAAATATTATTTTATTACAATATTATTGTGAGTTTTATCAACAAAGACAGGTTAGAATGTTAACTAAAGGTTAATCTAACCACTCAAAAGTGAGAGTTGCCTCCAAGAAAAGGCATTTATAATGTGTTCCCACAATATTTCTAAGCCTTTCCATAAAAAGTAATCCCCAAGGCGGAATAAAGCCCGTACTCAGCTAATCAGATCGAGGTGGTTGTCTCAACATTACGTCCCTTCGATATTCTTCAATAAAAAAGATCGCCAATTCAAACCAGGTTCACTGAAGTACTTATTGACTCATCAATAAGTTACGCGGTTTTGCGAGTCATTTATAAAATGTGGGCAAGCAATATTGTTGCTCTGATATCAGGTTGTTAGCTTGAAAACAGAACAATACAGTAATGAGTATTGTTTCGTTTTAACTTAAAAGGAATTTTTGAAATGAATAAATTCGTTAAGCCGATGTCTATCGCCGCTTTGTCCCTGTTTGCGTTTTCAGCCCAAGCGAACTTTGAGCTTATAGGCTCTCCCCTTTTCCCAACAGAAGTGAATTGCGAGTTCACGAAAGATATCACCATTGGCCAAGATGCCTACACAAAAGCCATCGACACGTCCATATTTTACGTTGGTGGAACGTGGGAAGTATTAGCGCCTTTATATAGACGAAACGATGGTTTGTACAAAGGTGACACGGTATGTAACGCGAATGACACGACTGGCGTGTTACTCGATACCTTCAAGATAGATTTCGTAGCAGATCAAAACATGTCTGCGTTTGCAGAGCAATACAACCTAAGTTATGTTAGCGCTCAGAGCAAAACCGAAGCGGTCTTTAAATTCAACCCTGAGCCAGTTCCAGAGCAACCTTCTTGGCTTCCAGATGATCATGGCTTAGCGCAAGCGCATGCTGAGGATATGGCGGTAAAAGCCAATAATATCTTAAATAACAGTAACGTTGAAAAAGTCGCCATTGACATTAAGTGGAACTTTTAATTTTTAGTTCCATTAGGTTTAGCTCCAAACATCGTCTACTAAAGTTTCACCCAGATGTTTGGTTTAATGCGAATCAGCAAGGTTGATTTTCAGCTTAAGTAAAATGCCAAAGGCGAACCGATTGGTTCGCCTTTTCTTGCTTTAACCATTCTTCAAAACTCAATTTGGAGAGTGTAACCCTAACCTATTTCCTTCTGAATCATGGAAGATTGCAAAATATCCACTGTCGTCCGCATGAGGGGATTTGGGCATAACGACTTTTCCACCGTTCACCTCTACTCTATCAAGAATACCTTGAAGGTCGTCTCCACCATTCAGGTAGATAGTGACACCCGTCGCCGAAGGTGCGGAACCTTCATCTTTTACGATAACACCAACAACTGCCTGATCTTCATAAGGTAGTACGCCCATTTCCATGCCTGGCATTTCTACTTTTTCAATTTTAACGTCCAAAATAGCTTCATAAAATTCGATGGCGCGTGAAATGTCGGTCGCTGGAATTTCAAATATTGAAACGTAACTGTTCATACTTTCTCCCTTTTGATTCGTTACAGGTTGGTTATTCAATTCAACTCTATCTTCGCTATAACAAGCAGTGTTACCAAAAATGAGTATTGCGATGGTAAGAATAAATCGAAAATTAATTTTCTTCATGCTGCCCACATCTAAGAGTAGAAACGATGAAGGCAACATTAAACGGGTGATGAGAAGAAAAATTGTAAAAATACGACAAAGTGATTCATTTATAGAATTGGGTAGATAGCGCCATATTTTCATGACCTAAAAACTCTTTTGGGGTAACGCCAGTGAACTCTTTGAAATCTTTAATAAAGTGAGCCTGATCGTAATAGTCGTTCTTATAGGCAATATGAGTAAAGCTTTCACCTTCTTCATTGAGCAACATTTTTAAGGCGCTCTGCAATCGAATCAATTTACTAAGCTGCTTTGGGCTAACACCGACTTGTTTAACAAACGCTCTCTCTAATTGCCTTCTTTTTGATGGCTCTGCTTTCAGAATCTCACTAATCGATGTACTTCCGTTTGTTGATAAAAGCGTGTCTATTGTGGACGTAACAATGTTATCGACCACCAGCCGCTCACTGAGTTTATCCAGAAGAAAGGATTCGACTATCTCAATTCTAAGTTTTGTATCCGATGCTTGGATGATCTGCTCTTCCAGCTTTTTTGCAGATTCTTTGTCAAACAACATATCTATTGGCGTTTCTTTGTTTGCCAATGTGCTGATCGATGTACTCACAAAATTAGCGAAACCGTAAGGATAAAAGCTAATTGCAAATGAGTTTACATATCCTGTGGGTTCGACAAAAAAAGGCGTTGTGATCTGCCCAAGCACCATAGAGCGCGGCTGAATAATGAAATCATCTCCCGATGTATATCGCTTGATATCGTCCCCGAGTATGAACGCCATTTCTATTGCGCCATCAGGAACGATTCGCTGCCTTTGCTTCTCTGCTGTTGCAGGAACTTCCAAAGTCCAATAACGGCTAACGATAGACTCTAAATCTTGATGGGGCTGAAAAGTTTGATAGTCCATGATGAGTTATTCCTTTTATCAGCTTCGGAGGTGCCATTTGGGGTTGCATTAACAAGATAGGCATTGTTTAGATTACCAATCTAAACAATGCCACAAAGCTACGATTCAATTTCAGCTTTTTCAATTTATATGATTGAAAATCACATACTTATCAATTGCGTATTTTTCCGAGTAGGCTCTAGCTAATTATAAGTGGAGTTTATTAAAGAGTATTCATTACTGTAAATTACAGCTCTCACTATTCAACGGTAAGGACAAAATGGCAAAGTTTTTGTTGAAAGGCTTGTTGCTTGTTTTAACCATATTACCCATTTTAGCTATTGCGGAGTCTGTTGATTTGTTTAAGAAAAGAATTGTGCACTTATGCCCAGAAATCAATGGTCGATTGATGGATGGGGATAAACCTCTTGGCGGTATCACTATCGAAAGAGGAATTGCCTATGGCCAAGCATATGAAAGTACAACGACTACCGATCCGGATGGATATTTTTCTATGCCTTCTCATGAATATGAAACTCGAAAGCCTCTTAACCCTTTGGATGAGAAAAGAGTAATCACATATCTCATTGCTAATATCGATGGTGAAGAGATAAAAATTTGGCACTCAGTTCTTTACTCCCTAGATCCGATAGAAAAAGTTGCAGACTCCCTCAGCACGCTTCATTGCGATATGAACTCCCCAATGAAAATTTATTCATTAAAGTACGGAGAAAGTAACGCAATTAAGAGTGATGTCTTAAGTATGTGTAATTTAGATAATCTCACCTACAAAGGATTGTATTAATGAATTCCCTTTCACCAAAATGCGCGCTTGATTTCGCAAATCAAGCGTATGAAGTAGAGTTTAACTCGAAGTTTTTTGAGCCCAAAGGTCAAATAAAAAAGTTTTTTAACTTTAACCAAACATACTTGGAAGCGAAGACTGGAGGAAGATTTAAAAGCAGGCTCTCTAAATTTGTACTCGCAGCTGAAGGAAAAAATAAAAACAAACATGATAGCAGTTTAGTTTTGGCGTTTCGTGGTACCAATTTTGATTACACAGCCGACATAATGACTGATGCTAATGCCGCTTTAAAAGGCAGCCCAAATGGCGCTATTGCCCACGCTGGCTTTATAAATACATTCAATAGTTTAAAAAGCCAACTGGCAAACTATATGTCTCAGTCTATTGGGAAAATAAAAGTTATCCACTGTGTCGGTCACAGTTTAGGAGGAGCGGTCGCTTCTGTTTGTGCCGACTGGCTGCGCGCTCACTATAAAGTTCAAGTATTTCTGTATACATTTGGCGCTCCAAGAGTAGGTATGAAAAGCTATGCTACCAAGTCTACTCACTCGAATGTAAAAATCTTCCGATGCACAAATGGGGCAGACCCGGTTCCCATGGTACCTTTATGGCCATTTACTCACGCTCCCGTTGATAAGCCAGAGTTTAGGTTGGATTCTTCGAGTGGCGTGAATTTTGAATCTCACAAACTCCACTCAAATGTTGGTTACTTTGCAAACCTACGATCCGACAGTTGGGGGCACTTAAATCGAGCAGCAATTGCCAACTTAAATCGCCCCGTTCGTATGAAGTTCCACAATCGCCATCAGGTCACCTTCAGCCAGCGCTGGTCAGATAAGATCGCATCAGCAATCATCACACTATTGAAAGATGCTGGATACGGAGCATTAGTAACCGGACAAGGGATAATTGTTGCGGGTCTAACCTATTACGACCTACTCGCCAGAGCAATGGAGAAAGTCGCCAAGTCCTCACAAAAACTTGCTGAGCAGACTAAAGGACTACTAGGTCACATGCTTGTATTCGCAGGAAAAGTGGCGAAAGACGTAACCGATCTTTCTTACAAGTTTATTAAGTGGGTATTTGAAGTAACCGTTGCTAGGTTATATCGAGCCGTAAAGCAAGCAGTAGCCTAGGCTAAATCGGCTGAGGCTTATAGTTAAACAGTTGAAAACATACTCTAGAATATGAAGCTTCAAAGAATACACACTCAAAAGAGCCTGTAGTTAAACTGCAGGCTCTTTTGGGTTTGCATGTAGCACTCTAAATGGGATTGGCACTCTGATTTCATAAACGCGGTTTATTGAATGACAAAATGGCTAGCCATAAGCGTTATAGACACAAGACTTAAACCCCCTCTTATCGCGTTCCAGCGACCCCATTTTTGAAAGTAATGTTGCCATGTTTGATTCAGCTGGGTGCCTGAATCTTTTAACTGGTTATTGAGTGGAACATTAAAAAACAACGTTATAAGAAAACCGGATATGGCGAGCCCTGCGCCGATTAAAAACATTGGCATTGTTGGTGCTTGTCCTTGGTAAAAAATGATCAGAATGCAAAGAATACTGCTCAATGGCGAAAAGAAAAATACCGTCAAGAACCCCTTATTCAAAATGACCTCATTAATTCTCACCATGACCTCTGGTGTCTTTCGCTCTTTCAATACAGGCATAACCGTGTTGTAGAAAATGAAATAAAGCCCTGCAAGTAGCGATGTTGTAACAAAGGTGACAATTTCCAGCACCATCAACAATGAATCAAACACACTCTTCTCCTTTTCGTTTGGGTATTGGGTAGTTGGATAGTTGGGTAGATAGCCAAGCTGTTGAATCGGTAATTGTGTATTTAATAGAAATGGGCAATCATTTGATTTGCATAAAGTTCGCAATTCTTTGCAGGAAGTACAAAAATGCCTAACAGCAATCTAAGCGCTCAAGATCGTCTGCGGAACAAAATCACCCATCAATCAGAGAATGTGTCCCCACTTGCTTATCTATCGATGAGAAGCGTCTTTTATACGCACTCTCTATTAGAAGAGCCCTGGGGTATTGCTATGCCTAGCATTCCTTCCAGCTGTATGTTTCACCTCATTACGAGCGGTACCGCTACCTTAAATATTGGTGAGGAAAGCATAGAGCTGCAAGAAGGGGATTTTATCCTCCTACCCAAAGGAAACGGGCACAGTTTTGTGGATAGGAAAGGGTCTGATGCAGTCAATCTTTTAGATTTAGAGATAAAGAAGATAGGGAATCATCACGAGCAGCTAATTATTCAAGGCTCTGGTCGCAAAACTCAGGCATTGTGCGGTACGGTAGTGTTCGACAGCGAGCTTGCTCATTCCATTACCAAATCGATGCCTGATTTCGTTTTCATTGGTTCTGATTCACACCTTTACTCCACCCTTTCCCAAACCGTATCTTTGATTCAGCAAGAGCTTGCCAACGAAGAGTTTGCATCCAGTATCGTCATCACCAAATTGGCTGACATCTTGATTCTTCAGAGTATCCGATCTTGGATTTCAGAACTTCCTGCAAATGACAAGTCTTGGATCAACGCTCACTCAGATAAACAGTTAGCAAAGGTAATGGCTACCATTCACCACTCCCCAGATTCAAACCTTGATGTTAATACACTTGCCAAGATTGCTGGGATGTCTCGGACCGCTTTTATTGATCATTTCAAACAAGTAGTAGGTTCAACCCCCAAAAAGTACGTCACCGATTGGAGACTGAATCTCGCCAAAGATAAGCTCACCAAAGGGAGTGAATCCATTATAAGTATTGCGATGAGCGTTGGTTATCAATCAGAAGCCGCTTTTAGTCGGGCGTACAAAGCAGCATTTGGTTTTCCCCCTTCCCACACCAAGAAAACCTGATCTTGTTAGGCGCTGTGTCACTTCTTACATAAAGAAACAGAACAGACTAATTTTAAAATCCAAAAATATCCATTTAATCAGATTATTAACCTGAATAAGAATCACAAACATAGTAATTAACTCTAAAATAATGCACCTAGCTGCTTACTTTACAAATATTGCCTGATAAGTTCGCATTGCTCTCAGAAATGATACAGAGCGCCCTATCTCTCATACACGTCTGTTCATTAACCGAATGTATGGAGAAGGTAATAAATCAATAAAAACAGGTAATTAAATATGATTTTAAAAAGAAGCTTCGCTGCCCTCGCCATTTTAACGGCTTTTAACGTCTCCGCTTACGAACACTACTCCGTATTTGAAGATTATGTGGACTCCAATAGCGTACAAGCAACCACCGCTCGCTTGACTCAAGTCGCGAAAGAAGCCAGTGGCGAAACGACAGTCGCGGGTGCGTATTCTTACGACCATCTGGGTAGAGTGACTCAACGAGATTACGCAGACAGCACTTTTGATTATGCATACAACGAACAAGGCTTATTGCAGTCTGCTCGCGCATTGATGAAGCACGGTTCAATCAATAGCTATGTACGACACACAAAAGAGAATTTCGTTTCTGACTACAGCTACAATGATCTAGGGCAAGTCACGTTCGAGAACAAAAAAGTGTTTCATGACGAAGCAACGAATTTAGATGGCACACCTATCGCGTCATATCGAATTCAATACACGTACGGGGCAGATGGTAAGTTGCTTCAACGTAGACAAGCCCCAATTACTGGGGAAGATACCGCCGTTAGAGAGTTTCACTATTACTACCATGAAGATGGAAAGCTAAGAAAAATTCGTGAAACTCGATTCTCTACACCAAAAGAAAAGAACACATTGCTCCTTCAGTACCATCCGAATGGAGAGATTAAAAAAGCGACCCAAAAACTATTTGGTAAGCCAACAAAAACCGTTGAAATGGAATACGTCGATGACGGCTCTCTCGTTTATGGTGTGTATTACGCCGATCCAGTCAAAGAATGGAAAGTGGATGTAGACTTCTTTGGGTTGGCATTTCACCCAATTCGCAATCTGAAGCAAACTGTAGAAGGGAGCGTAACGAACTACAGTTACCAGTACCACAACCTTGATGGCGACGTTCTACCAGACAGTTTGGAGCTATTACTCACCTTCCCAACTGGGGCGAGCACAACGTTGAATTATAGTATGAGCAACAAGTAAAGAATATCCAGAAACAAAGGCGAGCAACGTAGCTCGCCTTTTTCTTTACAAAAAGCGAACCTTATTAATAAACTGATCTCTAATCTTGACCAAACAAATGAATTCGATAATAACAATCAGATGCTTAAATAATTAAATTAGATAAGATATTTTGAACATTTTCGCTTGAGTTTTGTTCAAATTATCTGCAGTTCATAATAAAAACATAAATATAAAATAAGGAAAATGGACATGAGCCATACCATGCGCTTTTCACTACTTGCTGCTTTAATTTCAGGTGTACTTTCTCCAGCCCATGCAACGCAAATCCCCAAACCTAACGATGCAGCAGTACAAAAAGCCGTACTAGAATCGGCGGATGAAACGGTGCCAGGAACAGGTGCTTCAAATGCACCACTCTGGCTGCGAAATACCGCTTTGTCTCCAGATGGAAAAACCTTAGCTTTTACTTACCAAAGCAAGATATTTTTGGTTTCAAGTCAGGGGGGCGATGCTAGGTCGATCACCAATGGGGACTTTTACCCGCATAATTTGATGTGGTCACCCGACAATCAAACACTTGCATTCGCAGCAAACCCTTATGGTAACGATGATGTATTCACGATAAACCTTGAAACTGGCCAGATGGCTAGGCACACGTATCATTCTGGTTCAGATATTCCCACTGGATTCAGCGAAAATGGTGATGCTTTGTTGTTTAGTACTTCAAGGCTAACCAATAAAACGCAAGATTTTTACAGCTTGCCTGAAGGATCCTTGTACCCTCTCGGGAATCAGCTATATCGCGTCGCACTTCATTCTAATCAATCCTCCGCGGTTCTGAGCGTACCGGCGAAACATGCGGTTTGGAATTCCGATGAAACGAAGTTGTTGTACAACTCTCCACACAAAGATCAGCAATATCGCAAGCACCAACGTTCTTTTGCGGTTCCGAACATCTGGCTTTATGACGCAACCACAGGTAAACACAGCCAGCTCACTGAAGATCGCATCGCGGCACAACAGCCCATTTGGAATGCAGATGAGTCTGGCTTTTACTACCTCAGTGAGCGTGATGGGAATTTCAATGTGTGGTTTTACGATTTAACAACCGCAGAAAAATCTCAACTTACACATTTGTCTACACACCCCGTCCGCCATCTGTCTGTGGATGGAGAGGGCAACCTCGCGTTTTCATATAATGGTGAGCTATACACCCAACGGCATGACGATAAAACAGCAAAGAAAGTGAACATCAATATTCACAATTTCACCGTGCAGCCAAGCCAATACCACTTCACCAATAATGCCACCAGCTTTGTCCCATCAGAACTCGACGTAGGTGAAATGCTACTGAGCGCCTACGGGGATATTTATGCTTTCGATGCAGAAAAAACAACGGTAAAAAACATAACCAATACGATTGGTGCGGAAAAACACGTCGAATTCACCTCAGACGGATATGGCGCTATTTACAGTGCATTACGGGATGGTAAATGGGGGCTGTATACGGCATATTCCCAAAAAGAAGAAGAACGACTGTCGAAAGCAATCATTACTGACGAAGCCCCTTTTCTTGTTTCTGAAGAACATAACTTAACCCATCCTAAATACTCTCCGGATGGGAGCAAACTCGCGTTTATTGTTGATGGAAGAGCACTTCATGTGCTTGATATCAGTGACAGTAATGAAGAGTCTGTATTAGACAAAATCGAAGACGCACTTACTTCCGATGATGATGAAACCGCAAATTTAGGCGTGGAGCTTATTTCTGCGGAAACAGTCAGTGAATCCAACCGAATGGAATTTTCTTGGTCTCCCGATTCTTCACAACTTGCTGTGCATTTATCACCTAGCCCGTATGTGGAACAAATTCACGTCGTGCAAGCGGATGGAAGCGAGTCTTCAATTAACGTGTCTCAAAGTGGCTTTTACAATGGTATGCCACAGTGGAGCGCTGACGGCAGAATTTTATTTTGGGAAACATCAAAGTACGGCACAAAATCGGCGGATGGCGAAGACACCGGATTTACCCTTAACGGTATCTTTGTAAATAATCGCGCAAAGAAAGATTTTAGAGACAACATCGAACCGCCAGAGGAAGACGAAAGTGCGCCGAGTTACGCTTTCAACGCCAACAATATAGAGTATCGCGAAGCATTCCACCTCCCCTTCTCTACAACCGTGATTGGTGCGCACTTAATGGGCGATCACTTGCTTGTCATCGATATGTATTCAGACCCATCAGGTGAATACAGTACACGAGGGTTTAGTTACAACATCAGAACCAATGAGTCTTCATTACTGTTTTCTGGTCTCCCGGAGGCCAATAGCGTTTACATCTCATCAAACCAAGAATTTGCTTACCTACTCACAGAGTATGATGTGATTGAAGTAGATACGAATTCTGGTGAGCCTCTATATCACGCCGTTGATCTCCCTGTAGATTTTGATGTGGTACCAAGGAGAAAAGCCGCGTTTGACCAAATCGTTACCCAAACGAAAGAGCAATACTACCGCCCCGATATGGACAATGTGGATTGGGACTTCTATAGCGATAACTACCGTAAATTTCTACCACACATCAACAATGACCTCGACTTTGCCACCATTTTAAGTGAGCTCAGTGGCGAATTGAATTCTTCTCACACTGGAGGTTACGGCTATCCGAAAGCGCCTATGCGTTACGACGAGACGGCATCGCTTGGGTTAGTGTTTGCTGAAAACATTGCCCCCTCGTTTGCTCGCACAGAATCTTCGAATACGAATGCAGAATCCGATTCCGAAGAAACTGCGGACGAAACTGCCGAAAAAACGACTGAAGAAGAGACATTGTTCAACCTTGTCATTAAGGAAGTATTGCCAGGCGGCCCTGCCGACATTGAAGACGTCGTGCTTAAAACAGGTGATCGCATTACTGCTATAAATGGAAAACCCGTTTCTAACCTCGCTGAACTTTCTCAAGCATTAAATAACAAAGTAGACACGCCTGTCTCTGTTACTTTAATGAGAGGAGAAAAGAACACTTGGCAGCAAGAAATCACCCCAATGAGCGATGGTGAGCAATATGGACTGGTTAGCAAACGTTGGGAACTGGCAAGACGCGACCACGTTCTTAAAACAAGTAATGGCAAAGTTGGTTATGTCTACCTGCCTGACATGTCTGCTCATAGTTTTGAGCACCTTCGAGCAGAAGCGCTTGGCCGCTTAAGAAACACAGAATCACTGATCATTGATGTACGCTTTAACCGAGGTGGCTTCTTAGCCGATACGTTAATTGAATTTCTAACCGCTCAAAAAGCAGCGGTTGTCGTTCCGAAAAAAGGTAAACCCGCTTCAGATGCAAGCAGACGTAGCTGGTTAAAACCTTCGGTAGTGATAGCAAACTCCGCTTCTTATTCAGAAGGTTCTGCGTTTAGCCAGTATTACCAAGATCTGAACGTCGGCCCTATTATTGGTGAGCCAGTTCCAGGGACAGGCACGGCTGTAATGGGTGCGTTCTCTTCAGTATACCCTGATGTTTTCTTGATCTTCCCCTACCTTCCATTAAAAACATCCGACGGTCGTTATTACGAGAACCTTGAACTCATCCCAGATATTCAAGCCTTTAACCGACCTTCTGAAATTGCTGTTGGTAAGGACACACAATTGGATACCGCTATTGAAGCAGCACTAAGTCAAATTCAGCCGTAAGAAGCGAGTTGGAAATGTCATTTAAACAAAGCCTTTTCTAAACTAAGGCTGATATTGATAAATTTTAAGGCGAGCATTGCGGCTCGCCTTTTTTTACTTGAGGTGATAAGAATAGTATTCAAGATGGCGGATATTTGACGTTATTGACCAAATTTGACGATACCAATCCAATAATTATCAAAGCTCTTATTACTTTGTAAGATATCAACCATTTTGACTAGCTTGAGATACGGTATGCGTCTCTTTCGAGTTTGATGGCTCTCATTGTCTATAAAATCACCCGAAAACTCTTAATTTATTGATATAATTCACTTAATTATAAACAAATCAATTCCCCTTTTCCGTAAAACAAATTTTGCTATTTTGTTAATCTGGAATTAAGTGCATATTTCCATACAAACCCAACACGAATAGCAATCAAACTCATATCAACTCTCATCATACACAACTTATTGATTAAGAAGAGTTTTACGACGTTATCTTTACCCCTCACTGTTTCTAGCTAGCTGATTTCTCACAAATTTGTAGGAATTCAGCGGATTGAGACTATCAGGTCCAATGAGTTAAATTCTTTTGGGAACATTCCCGTTCATGACGCGATTGAGATTCCACTATTCTTGCTGCCTAAACGAAAAAATCATGCGTTAACCGCAAGTGCCTTATGCGGTAGTTGCCATTGATTTATCAGTTATTGGAAGCCCAATCAAAGCACACCGACAACGCTCATACCCTATTTGAACGTACCCAAAAAAGAAGAAATCATAGAATGACAAGCTCTCACAAAAACCGCTTAAATCGCCCACATGTTGCCATATTAGGTGCGGGGATTTCAGGCTTAGCCATGGCTCACGAATGCCGTAAGCGTGGATACAATGTATCCATTTACGATAAGGAACAGCAGACTGGGGGGAAATGCCTTGGTACGGTTGTTCATGGGTGTGTACACGAACTCACTCACAGACAACTGTTTGCAAAGAACCATAATTTACTGAACTTTTTGAAGGAAATACCAACGGAGACTGGAAGCTGTTTTGACTCCCTGTACCCGCAAGAGAAAGTGCAGTTTGTGTGGGGCAAAAAAGGCAAAACCATGCAATTTCAACGTCGCTACTTTCGTCATGTCGAAAAGCTCATGGATGATGCAAAATCTGCCTACGCGATGCTCTACTCAAAAGTCCCTGTTCAAGACGTGCTTTGGTTTAAAAAACAGTTAGAACAAACCTTTTCTGCGGAAAAATTGCTGAAAACACCCGTTAGTGAATATTTTGAATATCAGCAAAGACCTAGGCTAGCTCAATTCCTAAAACCCGTACTACTTGGTTGGATTGGTGCAACAGACAGTACACCAGCGCTATCGGTGTTAGATCTTCTTAACAATAAAACGGGGACGTTTCACCCTGACTCTCCAAACGCATACAGCCTAGGAATTCGCGAACCTATTGGCGATGCCATTATTACTCCTCTTACCGAGCACCTAATACAGAGTGGCGTGCATTTTTATCTCGGATGCGAAGTCACCTCGCTGAAACAGAATGAATCTGCCACATCGATTTCTAGTGCTATCACAAAAGAGGGGGAAGCTATCGAAGCCGATTTCTTTGTGCTGGCTTTGCCTGCTCATGTTACTGAAGCACTGCTCGGTAATCACAGTAAAGCGCTGGATTACAATTATGTATTTAGTCACGGCTTCCAATTTCATTTTTCTCAAATGCCCGCCAGTTTAAAGGGAAAAACTGTGGGTATAGTGGTCGATTCGCCGTGGGGACTGAGTTACCACATTACTAGTAGAAAAGTGGGGCAAGTTGAGCGAGTTTGCTTGTCCGTTACTGCTACCGATTTGAACCATGCTTTGGGGGTCGTTTACCAACGCCCTATGCTGGAGTGTAACGAGCATGAAGTGCGAACTGAATTGCTGACTCAACTCTTCGGAAATACATCTTTAGCCGAAGAAGACGCTTTTATGAGTTTTCATGTTGGATTAGGTGCAAAACTGGTTCCAGAGGAAGAGGTAGAAACAAGCTACAAAACATGGTTTAAGGGCGGCACCGTAAGAGACGAGCAGGGAAACAAACAACGCTGGGTTATTCAACACGCTCTAACTCACCCGACAGCAAAAAGCATGCAATCCTTATCGGTTGACGCTTTTCACAATCTATTTTTGGTTGGAGAGTACCTCTCAGATTCAAAACAAACTTGGCATGTCCCCGTGACTCTCGAGCGTTGTATTGAAACGGTCCGATTAAGTGCTGAACAGCTGAGTGCAAAAGAGGATGTCGCATGAACAACCGTGTTTATGCACCACTTTCCTCAGTTCTGTTCTTAGCGATTTGTTTTATCTATGGCAGTGGTTTCTATCAGCTAGTACAAAGCTCCGTACTCTTAACTTTGTTACTAACCTTGGTCTTTCCAATCGTTTTTTGGCCGCTCATAAAAAAGGTCGATAACGACGATGAAATAAAACGCATCCTGTTTCTAGAAACAGGGTTTAATTTGCTGTGTTTTTTGGCAATAAGCCATTGGATCCAAGTTGGCTTGATCGACAAAGGGTTAGTTGTCTTTTTCCTATTTCAAGCTGGCGGCTTTATATTCGTTCAGTTAAAGAAACAGGCAACGATGTCGGCATTAATTTCATTGTGTTTAGCCGCAGCTATCGCTTACTGGATCATTGAAAGCACTCAGACTCAGCTAAAAGGTGATGGCGCGCTGCTTTTGTTTGGTCAAGCCGTGCCATGGCAACTCAAAGTGATTTATGGCGCATGGTTAGCTCAGTTGCTGTTGGTGGAATACCGGTATGTACTTCCTAAGCTCACGCTTATGTCTTGCCACATTGCGTCCTACTTTATCGCCATTCATGCAGATGATTTTTTTCACGCTCGCATAATTACGGCTAGCCACTTACTGTTCTTAGCGCTTTGCTTTGACTTTAAGTCAATGGATTGGGGAGGACGTCAGTTCGCCACGTCGACGATGATGCAACAATTCGTCTCTAAGTCCTCAGTACAACATGCTTTGTCGGCAAGTTTATTAGCGATCGCTTTATCCAGTTTGGGAACATTACTCCTGTTTCATTAGTAATGAAGTGAATAAGGGGGATACCTGTATCCCCCTTATTTCTTTGATATTCACAAAGCAGTCACGCTGGCTGATCACATCCCTCCTGTCCTGACACGTTTTGTCAGCAAGACGGAGTATTTTAATGGCTCAGTCAACTTTCTGGTTCCCATTATGTCATCCTCTACCCAATGTCTTTGCGGCAAAGTATCACTCACCGTAACCTCTCCTAGCCGCAAATTTAATGTGTGCCATTGCCATTCTTGCCAAACATGGAATGGTGGACCTTCGCTAATGGTGCCATGTGGAGAAGAAGTGGATATTATTGGGAGTGAATACGTTAAGGAGTACGACTCTTCAGAGTGGGCAGTACGCGCATTTTGCTTAAATTGTGGTACGCATTTGTACAGTCGATTCAAACAAACGAATCAGTTTAATTTTCCTGCTGGGCTATTTTCCCAATGGGAAGCATTGGATATGGCAATGCAGTATTTCATCGACATTAAGCCAAGTTACTACTGTTTTTCAAACCACACGCCAACAATGACGGAATCAGAGGTTTTGAACCATTTTTCGTCTGCACCCAAGTAATCCCGAAATGCTTTGTTACAAAGACTAACGCAACACAGCCACTAAGAAATAACTCGGACCCCAAACAAAGAAAAAAGCCCTGAATGTTCGGTATTCAGGGCTTAACAGAACTAAAACAAAGTTTATGGATTAAAACTCAAAATCGACAGCAGCGTAGAAAGTACGTCCAGTATCTACGTAGCCGTAATCGACATCTTGTTCGTCGAAGCGGTAATCCGTTAGATTGGTAATACTGGCTTTAACAGCAAAATTACCACTCACTTGGTAACGACCACCCAAATCAACGGTAGTGAAACCTGCCAAATCTTCTCGGCTCCAGTTAAGTTGTTTTCCGGTGTATTTCACGTCGGTAAACAATGATAACTCATCAGATGTGGCCCAATTCAAGCCCGCATTCGCCGCCCATTTTGGTGTAAAGGTCAGTTCTTCATCGGCTTTCGTATCTTTACTGTCTGTATAGGTTGCGTTGGTTGTTAGATACACCGTCTCTGAAAGGTCGATCTCCCCTTCAATTTCAAAGCCTTTTGTTTCCACTTCATTGCGGTTGATGTTGGTAATGATCTTTTTACCGTCTGGCGAGGTTCCCTTGTTTGAATCCATGTCGCGATCAATCATGTCTTTCAGCTTGGTTTGATACACCGTACCTTGCACAAACCATGTTGGCTGAGTGTATACCGCCGTTAATTCAAGAGACTTCGAGGTTTCTGGTTTAAGATCTGGGTTACCTGTTAGGTAACAACTACCACGACAGCTGATCATGAAGAACTTATCTGAAGAACGCCAAATAGCCGGTGCTTTAAAGCCCTCTCCGTATCCACCTTTGATCGTCAGATTTTCTGTCGCTGAATACACAAGGTACGCTCGTGGGCTAAAGTGGCTACCAAACTCGTTATGCTTGGTGTAACGACCGCTCGCCGTTAACGTCAGATCGTCATTTATCGCAAATTCATCCTGCAAATATACCGCCGCCTGATGGTTTTTCTCGCTGTCGGTGTAAAACTTGGTGTGGGTAATTTCTGTGTGGCTGAAATCAAACCCAGCGGTTAGTGTGTGGCTACCCAAAGCTAAAACTGTTTTGCCATCTACGTTATGGTTGGTTTGCGTGCCCGTCATAACGTCTGGAAGCGCTGGGTGAGCGTTATCTTCAATGATTTCTGCTTTTTCGAAATAGTAATTTAGGTTGGAAACACCCCAATCCGATACTCGCTCATAACCTGCACCCACATCAGAACGCTGACTTTCGTAGTAACTGGTACCTGCACCTGGCCATGGGGCGACGCGGTCATCTTTCACGTAACCGAGATCAAACAAAACAGTATCTTTTTCAGTCGCGAGCCAAGTTAGCGTGGTATCAAAACTTGTTCTTTCTTGCCCTTCTTGAACAGCTGAAGTCGCAGTGCGTTCATCACTGGCTTGCCATACTTTACGATCACTCACATCTATCGACGTGTTAAAAAGTAACTTATCAGGAATCACAGAACCGCTAGCAAACAAGTTATAGCTCGCTAGTTCTCCACCATCTTTTTGAGGCTTTGAAAACGCCAAGCTACCTGCAACAAACGTTTCGTCCGCTGGCTGTTTCAAAATAATGTTTACAACCCCACCAATGGCTTCACTTCCGTATAGCGTAGACATAGGACCACGAACCACCTCAACACGATCAATCGCGCTCATTGGAATGCTCGACATGTCGAACGAACCCCGAACAATGGCGTCTTTTGAGTTCACTTTTCTTCCGTTTACTAAGATCAGCGTATAGTCCGAATCTAAACCGCGGATTTTAATAGAAGGCTCATCCCCACCTCGCGAATCGAGCTGAAGACCGGCGATTTTGCCCAACGCTTTCGTAATATCCGTTGCAGGAATTTTACTGATTTCCTCTGAAGTAATCACACTGACCGACGCAGGTGCTTGCTCAATGGATACCTGATTTGTTGTTGCTGTAACAACCATAACCTCATCTTGAGCATTTTCTTGAGCTACGGCAGGTGCAACTGATAGCGCTGCCGCGACCGCGCAGCTTAACTTCAACAGTTTCATTATTCGTCCTTTATGATTTACTACTTTACTGGCATTGGAAACAAGCGTTTAAGCCCATCGACCAACGTAATACGCCAACTGAAATAATCGTGTCCGCTGGCAAATTCTTTTAGCATCACCTGATAGCCTTTATCTTTAAGCACTTGATGCATGTTTCGATTGGTCCCCAAAATATTGGCGAAGTCTGGTTTGACTTCGAAAAGACCGGCATTCAGATAAACTTGAATAGGTTTGTGGGGGCTTTGTGAGATTTGCTTTGTTAGCCATTCAGCGTCTTCATGAGACCACCAGAACGATCCCGATTGGCTCAGCACCTTGCCGAAAACATCCGGATACTGGTGCGCTATATAAAGCGATGCTAACCCGCCATAGCTCGCGCCAGAAAGGACGACCTGTTCAGAGTTTGGTAATATTTCATGATGTTTCGCCAACCAAGGCATGAGCTCAGTTGCCATCATTTTTGCAAACTCCGGATTGGGTGGCAGCTCGGTTCCTCGAAGCTTTCGTGAAGGGTTGTTAACAAACACGGCTCTCATTGGAGCAAGTTCACCCGCTTCTATGAGGGCGTCTAATACGAATGGGGTCAGCCCTTTATCTAAAAAGGCATCGCCATCGAACAGAATCAGCAGTGGCGTATCCGCATTCAATTCTTGATCGTTAAAAGGACGGTAAATCGATATCTTTCTAGAGTTACCTAACAGCTCGCTAGAAAAGGTATGATGAGTCAATTTGCCTTGTTGGGATACGGCACCGTCTAACCAATGGGCGCTCGGTGGATTTCCACTTTCAATTGTAGAGTAAACTCGCCCCTCTTCGGGAACTGGCCAAGGGTTAAGATTGTTTGGGTCGGCTTGTAGAGTTGCCAAGATTGCCCTGCGTTGCTCCCACCCTTGCGGGCTCTCTAACCGAGGCATGTTTGGCGCAACTTGATAAGACAATCGAAAATCTTTAGGCACTCGGTATGATTTATACCAAGTCTTGCTGTTTTCCATACGTGACAAATGCGCGTGCCCATCGTATGGCGCAACTTGATAAGACAATCGAAAATCTTTAGGCACTCGGTATGATTTATACCAAGTCTTGCTGTTTTCCATACGTGACAAATGCGCGTGCCCATCGTATGGCGCACCCAATAAGCGGACGTTGTTTACGTCACCTTTCCATAGAAAAGTAAGAAGAACTTCATCGCCGGATTGGGGTTCTATGAGTGGTGTGCCATGCGCTTCTATCTCTGTCCAAAACCTCTCTTCTGCCGAGGTTTCATTGTCATCAATTGCGTTTTGCAACCTTTTCAGCCTTGGACTCAGGATTGGTTCTGATGGGTTGACGACTCTATCTTCTTTTAGTGGGGCATCCCGAAGCGAAAATTGAACATTGGATGCCTTATTCCCTGCTTTAACCTCAATCGAATACGTATCGGCGTGTTGAAGATAAAGATAGATTTCTTCTTCGATTCTCTTTTGAGAGGAATGGATCGTTAGATCTTGTGGCTCACTTGTATGTGTATCTCTTGTTTGTAAATTTCTAGCTTGCACGCGATTAAACAACGATTTAGATAATGACTGGTCACTGCGATAAACTTTGATACTGGCGAGATCACCATCGTAGGAAAATGTACCTCGTATGTATTGAGAACGGTTTGAAGTGACCGAAATACGAGTCGTCTCATGAGCTTCAACATTTAATTCAATGTGCTCAGTCGCACCAAGCTTAAGGGTTAATTCTTTTGTTTTTTCTTCCGCGATAAGGCTGCCCGAACTCATCAAACCTAGCGAGAATAAAGACACTGAAGTGGTAAACATTTTCACGACCGCCACCAATAGTAATAATTATCATTATCGTTAATTTGGCGCGATTATACTTAGAGGAATGAACGGGTAAAGAAATGTTACATTTATGAGACGCTGACTATTGTATTACTTTAACTAGCTAATAAATATAAACTTTTAGAATGGTATACTTTTTAGAATGATTTTCATGTCGAGCTCAAATTTTGCTTAATTCAACTGCTCGACATGAAAAGTGACTCTCTAATAAAAGCTTAAAGCTTTATCAAAAGCTTGCCTTTGTTCTCGCCAGTAAAGAAAAGATTCATTGCAGACATTGCGCTTTCAAGCCCATTCAATACATGTGTTCTATACTGAACCTGTCCATTCATGACATACGGTGTTAGCTTTTCTAACAACTGAGGGATCTGATGAAGGTGATCCGGCATGGCAAAACCTTGTACCGTGATTCGCTTTTTGATTAATGGAATCCAGTTGGGTCCTGCTGACGGTTCTGAAGCTGTATAGTCAGCGATCATACCGCACACAACAATTCTTCCGTGAGCATTCATTCGGTCAAATATATGGTGCTGAATAGGACCGCCTGTATTTTCAAAAAACAGGTCCACACCATCTGGCGTCAATGATTCAAGTTGAGATTTCAAGTCATCTTTCTTGTAATTGATTGCCCCATCAAAGCCTAGTTCATTGACTATCCAATCTGCTTTTTCGTCACTTCCAACCACACCAATTACACGTAAGCCCTCTGCTTTTGCAAGCTGACCAACGATGGAGCCTACCGAACCTGCAGCACCGGTTACTACTACTGTTTCACCCGACTTGGGTTTACCTATATTAAGTAGCCCTTGAGTGGCAGTTAAACCTGGTAAGGCGAAAACGGAAAGTGCCGTTTCTGCATCGATGTCATTCGACACCTTGTTGATACCCTGACCATTGGTCAATGCGTATTCAGTCCAGCCCATCATCCCCATCACTTTGTCGCCCACGGCAAATTCTGAGTTTTCAGACGCTACGACTTCGCCAAAACCGCTAGAGCGCATACGAGTGTTCAATGCTACTGGTGGAATGTAGCTTTCTTCATCCGGCATCATCCAACCTATCATGGCAGGATCCATCGACATATGAGTTTGTTTAATAAGGAACTGTCCTTCTGAAAGTGCTGGCGTTTCACTCTCAACAACCTCAAACATGTGAGGTCCAATAGGGTTGCCGTCTGGACGTGCGGTAAGCAAAATTTCTTTATTTAGCGTCATTGTTTTCTCCTTAGATCGTGTAAGCAGTATTGCACAATGATTCATTTACAAATAGGCTGCATAAAGCGAATCACCTTTGCTTTAAAGGCAATAATATGGACAAACTAAAAGCACTATCCTACTTCGTAGAAACAGTAGAAAAAGGGAGTTTCTCAGCAGCAGCAAACCACTACCATGTTCCTGCTTCTTCCATTTCACGACGAATTGCCGATCTCGAAGCCGAGCTTGGCGCACAGTTACTTGTCCGAAGCACTCGATCTATCTCGCTGACAGAAGTAGGCAAGCAATACTACCAGCAAGCCCAGCATATACTTGAGCAAGTGCACTTTTCTGATCAGCTGGTTAAGCATTATCAAAGTGAACCGACAGGTGTATTGAAAATCAGTGCTATGGTGGGGTTTGGTGAAAGCATTCTTCTTCCTATTCTCGACGACTTTTCTAAGCACTACCCCGAAGTTATTCTTGATGTTGTGTTAAGTGATGAGATTTCAAAACTGGAAAAAGATGACGTGGATATCGCCATACGAGGTGGCTATGCACCAGACGAACGCGTCGTCGCTAAAAAGTTAATGAATAACGATTTCGTTGCTGCAGCTTCTCCAGCCTATATACAGCAAAATGGTAAGCCTACTTGCACGTCCGATCTCGTTCATCACCAAGGTTTATTTTTTAAAACGCCAGTCGGTCCAACACCTTGGCTAAGTGAAATTGACGGGCAATGGCAAGACGTATCTGGAAAGGTGAAACTGGTAAGTAACAACGGACACTGGTTATTAAACAAAGCCATACAAGATGAAGGCATACTGATGCTACCTAAATGGGTACTTCAGCCCAGTTTTGAATCATGCGTATTACAAGAGTTAACCTTCGATCAACCCTTGCAAATAAGCCACGGTAGAGATTTTGCCATTTTCCTACTTTATCAAAAACTCGAATACTCAATTCCTAAAATCAAAGCCGCTGTCGATTTCATTTGCGAGCAAGTTAAGCTTCAGTACCCAAATTAGAATTCACCATGGCGATTCATCCTTTTGGCTTAAACCACTCAACGAGATATATATCGGTAGATCAACATTGACCTACACTAGATTAGGGTCTGTTCGATAGCACCAGCCCCATGCTCATCCAAAGTCACCTTGGCCACCGCGCCATTGATTAGCGTTAAGTTAGGAGGAACATGCCCAATATCCATGTCGTAGATCACTGGAATACCTAGGTTACCCAAATGCCTTTCTAATACTTCTAAGTAACTAAGTTCATCCTGATTACTGGCATCTTTAGCACAATTTCGCCCAATTAAGATCCCGTTAACGGAACTAAATACCTGCCTAAACTTCATATTTAAAATCGCTCGAGCAAGTTCAACTGGCGGCATTTCTGCATTTTCTAGATACAACAAAATACCCTTTGACGCTTCCTTTGCAAAAGCATTGAGATCGAGATATTCAGTATTAAACAAATGATGAAGAGTATCCCAACATCCACCAAGTAATCGACCTTCTATGCAGTAATCTGATTCGGGTTTTACGAGCCATTTCCATTTGGTATTGATGTTACATTCCAATATAGCTTGTGGGTTCTCAGTAATTGGTGGCCATGTCTTTGTATGCTTTTCGGAAGCGAACTGGGTAAAGCTCTCCCCTTCATTTTGTGATAGGTGCGATAAAGTAGTTGAAACCAAAGGATCTGTCGCATTTTGAGTGAGATCCATCAAGTTTGAGCAGTGCACAGTAGCCCAGCCCAACCTAGAAGTAACCACCGATGTGATTGTACTAATATCGGAAAAACCCAGTATCCATTTAGGTTTCGCGTTAGAGAGTTTTTCGAAATCAAGATATGGAAGCAGCTCCATCGCCAACTCACCACCCCAAGGTGGCGCAATCGCATCGATCTCATCATCCATTAAAAACTGCATCAGTTCAGAAGCTCTTTCTTCGACACAAGCACTAACGTGTTTACTCTGCCCTCTCAAGCAATTCCCTTCTATCACTTTAAACTGTAGCGAGTTTAAATACTCGAGAACAAATTGATACCGCGATTCATGTGCTTCTCCAATTCCAGAAGAAAACGCCGTTACACCAATCGTGCTGCCGGCGATTAAAGGGGCTGGGTATTTCATACTATTCAGTTTCCTACAAAAGTTAGCCATTCAGCTTCAATTTTTTGAACCCATATGATGGACAGATTTTTAATATGCACTGAGTCTCAATTCATCACAAAAACAAATGAAATGGATTGCATTTAGTGGTCATATAAACACATTAAATCAATATGTTAATGAATGTAAGGATAACTAACAATTAT
>NZ_PIZL01000047.1:0-28030 GCF_002835515.1 Vibrio sp. vnigr-6D03 | reverse complement strand
GTTGATATATGGGTTTTGGCTAGAAGCGGCAGGCACTATTCCCAAACGTATTAATCATCTTTTAGACGAAACACCACATCATGTTTTACCACTAAAAAGAGAAGATCGAATATACCCGAGAAGCGTGAAACCTAGGAATAGAAAATACCCCAATAAGAAGAATGCCAGTCAGCTTAACTGACTGGCATTAAGCCATCTGGCTCCCTTTTTGATATTTAAACCTGAGTTATTTCTGCAGAAGAGAAATATCCGCAATTTGTAGGAACAGGTTACGTAAGTTGTTCAGTAGCGTTAGACGATTCTTCTTCAGAGCTTCGTCATCTGCCATTACCATTACGCTGTCGAAGAATGCATCCACTGGCTCACGCAGATCGGCAAGCTTATTGAGGGCTTCTTGGTAGTTGCCCGTTGCGAATGCTGGCTCTAGTGCTTCCGTCATTACTTCGACGTTTTCAGCCAGTGCTTTCTCGGCATCTTCCTGAAGCAATGCGAGATCGATATCTGAAGCAAGTTCCCCATCGAATTTCGCTAGGATGTTACCTACACGCTTGTTCGCTGCCGCTAGTGCTTCTGCTGCTTCCAGTCCACGGAAGTGAGAAACGGCTTTAACGCGTTGGTCAAAGTCAGCTGGTTTCGTTGGACGACGTGCTAATACCGCTTGAATGATATCAATGCTGAAGCCTTCATCTTGGTACCATGCACGGAAACGACCTAGCATGAAATCAATAACGTCAGCTTCTACGTTGTCGTTGGTTAGCTTATCGCCTAATAGCGCTTTCGCTTTACCGATCAGATCGGTTAGGTCTAGGTTGTAGCCGTTTTCAACGATGATACGCAGTACACCCAGTGATGCACGTCGTAGAGCAAATGGATCAGAACCTTTTGGTGCTTGACCAATACCGAAGATACCTACGATCGTGTCTAGTTTGTCTGCCATTGCAACTGCAGAAGAAATACCAGTACTTGGTAGATCGTCGCCAGCGAAACGAGGCATGTATTGCTCGTAAAGCGCTAATGCAACTTGCTCGTCTTCGCCATCGTGTGTGGCGTAGTGCATGCCCATTACACCTTGCGTATCCGTGAATTCGAATACCATCGATGTCATTAGGTCACACTTAGCCAGTAGGCCTGCGCGCTTAGATTTTTCAACGTCAGCATCGATTTGCTCAGCAATGTAGCCAGCAAGCTCTGTGATGCGGTCTGTTTTGTCTTTGATAGTACCAAGTTGCTTCTGGAAGATTGCTTGGTCTAGTTCAGGAAGACGGTCGATAAGCGGACGCTTGCGGTCTGTGTTGAAGAAAAATTCAGCATCGGCAAGACGTGGACGTACAACCTTTTCGTTACCTTCGATAACGTAGCGAGGCTCTTTAGACTCGATGTTCGATACGAAGATAAAGTTCGGCAGTAGTTTCTTATTCTCGTCATAGACGGGGAAGTATTTTTGGTCACCTTTCATGGTGTAAACCAACGCTTCAGAAGGGACTTTTAGGAATTCTTCTTCAAACTTCGCTGTAAGTACGACTGGCCATTCAACCAGAGACGTTACTTCTTCAACAAGATCATTTTCTAGGTCAGCAACACCACCCACGGCAGCAGCTGCTTTTTGCGAATCAGCTAAAATAATGGCTTTACGCGCTTCGTAATCTGCCATTACTTTACCGCGCTCTTCTAGAATCGCTGGGTATTGCTCTGCAGAATCGATAGTGAACTCTTGCTCACCCATGAAGCGGTGGCCACGGATAGTGCGGTCTGATGCTACGCCTAGGATCTCACCTTCAATGAGATCAGAGCCCATCAGTATAGTTAGCGTTTTAACTGGACGAATGAACTGAGTCGTTTTGTTGCCCCAGCGCATTGGTTTTGCGATAGGCAGGTTAGCTAGTGCTTTAGCAGCTAACTCAACAACGATTTCAGATGTCGCTTGGCCTTTTACTTCTTGTTTGAACAGCAGCCATTCACCTTTATCTGTTTTAAGGCGATCAGCTTGTTCAACTGTGATGCCGTTACCACGAGCCCAACCTTGTGCAGCTTTGGTTGCGTTGCCTTCAGCATCGAATGCAACAGCAATTGCAGGACCGCGTTTTTCAACGATTTTGTCTTCTTGACCTTCTGCCAGTGCTGCCACTTTAAGTGCAAGACGGCGAGGCGCTGCGTACCATTTCACGCCTTCGTGCGTTAGGTTCGCACCTTTAAGCTCTGCTTCGAAGTTTGCTGCGAATGCTTCCGCTAGCGTACGAAGTTGCGTTGGTGGCAGCTCTTCCGTACCCAGTTCAATTAAAAATTCTTTAGCCATGATTATTTACCTTCCTTCTTACACATAGGGAAGCCAAGTGCTTCACGTGACGCGTAGTACGCCTGCGCAACAGATTTAGTTAGGTTGCGAATACGAAGGATGTAACGTTGACGCTCTGTTACAGAGATAGCTTTGCGCGCATCAAGGATGTTGAATGCGTGACCGGCTTTTAGAATGCGCTCGTAAGCTGGAAGCGGAAGTGGCTTCTCAAGCTCAAGTAGCTCTTTACATTCTTTCTCACACTGGTCGAAGAAACCGAATAGGAAATCGACGTCTGCGTGTTCGAAGTTGTAAGTCGATTGCTCAACTTCATTTTGGTGGAAGATGTCACCGTAAGTCACTTTGCTGCCGTCTGGTGCTATGTTCCACACTAGATCGTAAACAGAGTCTACTTCTTGGATGTACATGGCTAAGCGCTCGATACCGTAAGTGATCTCACCAGTCACTGGCTTACACTCAAGACCGCCTACTTGTTGGAAATAAGTAAACTGAGTGACTTCCATGCCGTTTAGCCATACTTCCCAGCCTAAGCCCCATGCGCCTAGCGTTGGGTTTTCCCAGTTATCTTCTACGAAGCGAATATCGTGAACCAGTGGATCGACACCAAGCACTTCAAGTGAGCCTAGGTACAACTCCTGAATGTTATCTGGAGAAGGTTTTAGCGCTACTTGGAATTGATAGTAGTGCTGCAGACGGTTTGGGTTTTCACCGTAACGACCATCGGTAGGACGACGTGAAGGTTGAACGTATGCCGTAGACATTGGCTCTGGGCCAATTGCACGTAGACATGTCATTGGGTGAGAGGTGCCAGCACCTACTTCCATATCCAAAGGTTGTACAATCGTACAGCCGTTTTGAGCCCAATAATCCTGCAGCGCGAGGATCATTCCCTGGAAGGTTTTGATATCGTAATTTTGCATAGTCAGGTTCGCGCGATTCTTATGTATGATTTATTGAAAATAACCATTGAGTATACCCAGTTCTTTGCTTGCCGAGTAGAGGAAATATCGCTTAAACCCTGCTCAAAATGGTCATTTCATACCAAACTCGTCAGAACTCTCGCAAAATTGACATTTTATGAGCAAACAGAGCGATCTATGCAATGTGTAACTTGCCATTATAAGAAGCAAATTCTACAATCAGATTGTCTTTGGGGAGTAGCTTCCCCGTCCTTCTTGGAAGCAGGACGGGATTGTACGTCAACATAATTGATGAAAACATCATGGCGTATGAGACTCAACCACCTAAAAAATCATCACATTAGGTTGAGTTTAGCGAGACCATAGACAAGGTACACAAACCAGGGGTGGGGCGTGGATCTTGTCTTTGGTTTTATTCAGATGCCCTACCCCATTGAGCATGTCGTGAGCGTTCTAGCTATATCCATTGCCAGTGTTACTCTGGCAGAGATTGGGGACAAAACCCAATTACTCTCCCTTATACTTGCCAGCCGGTATCGAAAGCCGGTGCCTATCGTACTTGCTATCTTTTTGGCGACGTTATTGAACCATGCCCTTGCCGCATGGCTTGGCGTTGTTGTGGCGGATCATTTGACTCAAGACGTTTTGCGTTGGGTTGTTGTATTCAGCTTTCTAGCGATGGCTATATGGGTACTGATCCCAGACAAAATGGATGAAAATGAGGGGGATGCTTCATTCCGAGGCCCTTTCGTTGCCAGCTTTATTGCGTTTTTTATCGCAGAAATAGGCGATAAAACACAGGTAGCGACATCCATTCTTGGGGCGCAATTTTCAGAACATCTTCTTATGGTGATTATCGGTACGACCGTTGGCATGATGCTCGCCAATGTGCCTGTTGTTATGATTGGCAAATTCAGTGGAGATAAATTACCTCTAGCTTTGATAAGAAAAGCCACATGTGTGCTCTTTGTTCTGCTGGCGATAGGCGCACTTATTTTTGGCACCGAGTAATCCATCGTATTTGTGAAAACAGACACATATTTCGATTTTGCAAAATGGTATTTTGCCAGTGAAGAGTGTGGAGCAAGAGGGTAAAACCATGTTAACGCGCTATATGGGTATGACGCCGCAAAGTCAAAGCTATCTGTTTACTTGTGGGCTAGGATTGACGCTACTGGGAATGGTGTTAACCGAAATGTGGCTGCCAATGGTGGTAGGCGCAATCATCATGACTGGGTTGGCTGTTGAATCTTGGATTCGGGTACAACATTTGATTCCTATTAGAAAAGAACTGCGAGAGCTGCATCATCAGATGGAACACATCCAGCATCAACTTCGTTCCAAAACAGAAGAATGAAATGTTAAATGAAGGGCAAACTTAGGTTCGCCCTTTTTTGTATGCAATTCTTTAACGCTTTCGCTTTTACTTTTTGCTGCTTTAAGTTTGATTGGAGCGGCAGAACGATTCAGTCCATTCCTTTTTTGATGAGATATTGGTAAGGCAGAGAATCAATCTGGCTTCCTATTAACTGGTGATCCATAAAACGACAAAAGCTCGGAATGTCGCGCGTTGTTGAAGGGTCATCCGCCTTCACAAGCAATACATCTCCATTTTCCATGTTTCGAATGGTTTTTCTTACCATCATGACCGGTTCTGGGCAGCGAAGACCTTCAGCCTCCAGAATTTTGGTCGCAAGAGTCGGATCAAAAGTCATAGTTGTGCGTTCAATTTGGTTTTGGAGGGCAAATCATACTGATGTCGAAAAAATATTCAATAAAGTCTTGGCAAACACAAAAAATCCATGTAACTTAATTTTTAACAATTAAATAACATTTGAGCTAGGGGGGTTGATGCTAACTCAGTTAGACCGACTTACGATTTACAGCGTATTGTGCTTTATTACATTTTGCGCGCTGATACTTAGAAGCTCATCTGAAGTCTCTCTTTTACCACTAATTGGCTTATTTTCAACAATTTTTGGTATTTGGGTAGAGATGCATCGCTGGCAGAAACACAGCGAAAAACAGAATTAACACGACACTACTACACATTCCGACACTATCCCATTTTTCTTGGGCTTCCCCGCTGAAAGGCGGGATTTTTTTTACTTTTTATTTACAAATCTATCGGTTTCTATGTCACTTCTACTTTGATCTCTACCGAATGTCTCTCGCCTTAATTTTGTTATTATGACGTTTTCCACAAACGAGTCTGTGCTTTGGAATTAGAAGAGATCTATCGTCGTGATTTAAATTTGCTGGTGGCGTTGCGAATCATTATAGAAGAAGGCAGTGTGAGCCGAGCTGCGACTCGGTTGAACCTGAGTCAGTCAGCAATGAGTCGTGTGCTAGGGCGATTACGCCAATTGGTGGGCGATCCATTATTCGTCCGACAAGGTCAGCACTTAATACCGACAGAAAAAGCGATTGAACTGAATCAAGCGCTGGGTGAGCCACTTGAATCGTTACGTTCGTTATTAACGCCAGAACGATTTGACCCAACAACTTGCGATCAAACGTTCACGATAGCGACGACAGATTACGCCATGCAGACTATTTTTCCGTTTGCATTGCCTCGGATATATCAAGAAGCCCCCCAAGTAAAATTTGAATTCATTCCATTGATTGACGATCAGCTTCCACAGCAGTTGACGCATCAAGGTGCGGATTTGGCAATTTGCCGTCCTACGGGTTCGGTAGAGCCATTGAACAGTGATCGGCTAGGGCGTGTTGGCGTATCTTGCTTGATTTCTAAGCAACACCCGATTGCCAATAGCGACATGCGACTGCACGATTACCTTGAATACCCACACGCTATGATAGCGATAAGCGATGGCGTGAAAGCACTGCTCGATCAGGCACTGAGTAACCAGCCAGCTCGAAATATGGTTCTCCGTGCCTATCATTTAGAAGCGGCTTTAGCGATTGTGGACACCTTGCCGCTGATCATCACTGTCCCTGCAGATTTAGCCTATTTGGTCGCAGACCGTTACGACCTATTGGTGAAACCGCTTCCTTTTGAATTCACTCCCTTTGAGTACTCGATGATTTGGCATCCTAGAAGCGACCATTCTCCAGCTCAGGAGTGGTTGAGAACGATGGTAAAAGAGGAGTGCAGTCGGTTAATTGCAAAGCGAGTAGAAGATCTAGGGTTAGATAATTAAGAAAACCCTGACTAGAAAGGGGCTTGGTTTAAATTATTTTAGTGGGTCAGACAGTGTCTGACCCATGATTTATTTTTTCCAATAAGTTTTCGGCATTGTTTGCTAACGGGAGAAAGTGTTAAGGCTTAATGACCACTCGGCCCGTCACTTGACCATTTGTTATGTCTTCCGCGTATTTCGGTGCATCACTTAAAGGGATTTCTGTGCAGGCTTGTTCAAAGTAACTGGCTGGAAGCAGTTCAGTGAGCTTTTCCCATGCTGCCGTGCGCTTCTCGTAGGGGCAGTAAACAGAATCGACCCCTTGCAAACGGACGTTTCGCAGAATAAATGGCATAACCGTCGTCGGCAAATCGAATCCACCTGCCAAACCACATGCAGCGACGGTGCTGTTGTAATCCATCTGCGCCAACACTTTGGCTAATACTTTGCTACCAACAGTGTCAATGGCACCTGCCCAGATTTGTTTTTCGAGTGCGCGTGCGGGCTCTTCAAACTCACTGCGATCAATGACTCGGCTCGCCCCTAATTTTTCAAGTAAAGGACCGTTCTTTTCTACTCGACCGCTTACGGCTACTACGTTATAGCCAAGAGTGCTCAATAACGTTACAGCAACAGAACCAACGCCGCCACTCGCCCCTGTTACGAGGATTTCACCATCTTCTGGTTTTACATCGCCGTCTATAATGGCTTGTACACACAGCATGGCTGTTAAGCCCGCTGTACCTACCATCATCGCTTGCTTGCTGCTAAGCCCAGAAAGTAATGGAACTAACCAATCTGCTTTGAGGCTAGCGCGTTGAGCCATACCACCCCAGTGGTTTTCCCCAACGCCCCAACCGGTTAGTACCACTTTGTCACCAGTTTGGTAGCGCTCGTCGGAAGACGTCACCACGGTTCCCGCTAAATCGATCCCTGGCACCATTGGAAACTGACGGATGATTTTCCCTTTACCAGTAATGGCGAGTCCGTCTTTGTAATTCAGAGAAGTGTAATCTACATCGATAACCACATCACCTTCAGGTAAATGTGAATCGTCTAGTGATTCAATGGATGCGATGGTTTTTTTATCTTCTTGATTTAGAACGAGAGCTTGGAACATAGTCTTCTCCACAGTATGAGGGCTGCAAGCACATCACTCGTGTGCTTTAGTCAACGACACTAGTGTAGAACGATATGACGTATGAAAAAAATGACACTTTAGCATTATAGGTATGCATATATTGCATAGCTCACAGTTTGAATACTTGATGGTCTTTAGCGAGAAAAAAAGAGGGTGAGAACACATCAGGGTTTTGCATTGCCCAAGTGTCTAGATCGTGGCTTATGTGTACTAAACCTAACCTTTTGATAGACAGTTGCTGTTGGATTGATTGAACCAGCAAGATGTCGTTGTGATTGCGTGGTGGGGAGTCTGGCATGGGTGGATGGTTGCAATCTATTAGCATGAGATCGATGGATTTACTTTCAAGGAATTCGCGTGTGCTTTTAGGCAGACCAACCGTATCCGTCAGGTACGCAAGTCGTTTGTTTTCCCATTCAAAAACGTAGCCGAAGCAAGGTTTAGAATGCGTAAGAGGCACAGGCGTAATAGTGATGCCTTCCCAGTCAAAAGAAGTAAATGCGCTCAATGGTTGGAAACCAAACAGACCTGGGTGTTTGTAAAGGTCGTCGCAGCCAGCTTTGTCGGGGGGAGTATAAACAGGTATCGATTTGCCTTTCCCCCAGCGCAGGTCAAACAGAGAGTGAACATGATCCATATGAAAGTGAGTCAGTAATATGGTATCAATCGCGCCTGAGGGAAACTGCTCAAGAAGTTGAGGGTGGTTGGCATCCAACAGGAGGTTTTTCCCATTGCGCTCAATGTATGCCGAGGTTTTACCTCGTCGGAATATTGGGTTCTCAATGGCTCTTTCACACGCAGCACAGTCACAACCATAGGTTGGAACATGCCCTGCATTTCCGGTTCCTAATAACGTCAGTTGCAAGCTTGTACCTCCGGATTTAATTGCAAAATAAATTGCTCCACACTCGATTCAAGTTTACCACTGTTGTCGATCACCATGGCATCGGATGGTTTGTTTCTTTGGTATTGCTTGGCTCGCTCAATGCGAGCGACTATCTGTTCATGTGTCTCCCTTCCCCTTGCCAGTAATCTCGATTGCAGGCAATCAACATCCACTTGAATCCATACTGGGGTTATTTGTTCTTTGAACAGCGCATGCGCTTGAGGGAAGTAAGCGCGCGACCCATTCAAAAGAACATGTTGTCCTTGGCTTAGCCACAGCTCGATTTCTTTGCCGATGCCATAACGCAATCCGTTGGCTTCCCAATGCATGGAAAATAACCCAGAGGTGATGCGCTGGTGAAACTCCTCATGATTGAGTGCGATATGGTTTTCATTGCCGCTGTCGGCGGGTCTCGTAATGTATCTATGCGCTAATTGAACAGAGATGCGGCTGTCTTGCCGGATCGCCTGCATCACGCTGTCTTTTCCACTTCCAGATGCCCCCATCACATAAAAGAGTTTCGCCATATTATCTTCCCTCCGCCCCAAAAAGTGCTTATCAAATTTAATACACACATTGCCCGAGTCGCCAAGCACGCTTGACGTAGGCTTGCCCCTCGACTTGCTTAACCAAGATTAAATCGGCGAGTAAGCCCTCTTTGATTTCTCCGCGGTCGTGAAGCCCAAGCGCTTGTGCTGGGTTGGATGTCGCCAATTTGACTGCATTGGGTAAATCTAGCGTATTTCTTTCATCTTCAGCCAGTTTGAAAACGGCATCTAACAAGCTTAATGGGAAATAATCAGAAGACAGCACATCCAACACGCCCATACTTGCGAGCTCATGCGCTGCGACATTACCAGAATGTGAGCCGCCTCTAACGACATTGGGTGCGCCCATTAATACATGCAAACCTAACTCGTGCGAGCGTTTTGCCGCTTCAACGGTGGTAGGGAATTCTGCCAGTACCAACCCAAGTTCATGAGACTCTTCAACATGAGCGACAGTCGCATCATCATGACTAGCAAGTGGGATACCACGTTGATGGCAAAGCTGTGAAATAGCTTTGCGATTGCGATCAGACCATTGCTGAGACAAGGTGCGTTGCTCTTGTTCGTAGGCTTGCATTTCCGCATCATTCAATCCGTATTTGCCTTGATAATACTCGTAGTATTTTTCTAGGTTGACGAATTGGCGCTGACCGGGGGAGTGGTCCATTAGGGATACCATTTTAACTTGCGGTAAACCAAGGTAGCGCTCGACTAATCCATACGTAGAAGAATGGGGAAGTTCACAGCGAATATGCAGGAAATGCTGTGAGCGATTGACCCCACGGCGCTCCGATTCAACCAGCGTATCGATCATCTTGTCTAGATAGTCTTGGCGTGTACCGCCATCACGCACATCTCCTACCGCCACCGCATCCAGTACCGTGGTGATGCCCGAACCGATTAATTGCGCATCGTGCGCTGCCATGGCAGAAAATGGTGGCCAACTCACTTTTGGTCGAGGGGTGAAGTATTTTTCAAGATTGTCGGTATGCAGTTCAATCAAGCCAGGCAGGAGCCAATCGCCTTGCCCATCAATGCAATTCGGGTCGCTGTCTTTGCCTTCAGAAATCGACACAATGGTGTGATTGTCGATCTCAATGGTTCCATACAAAATGGAATCGGGCAGAACCATATTAATGTTGGTGATTTTCATTGCCATCATCCTTCTATTGCAATGTTGAGTTTGGGGTGGGTACGGTGCGAGTCGTTGCCGTCTTAACATCAAAATATTTGTCCGCTACTTTCTTGCGAACATAGTCGTCGTGAAATATTCCGACGATGGTTGCGCCTCGCGCTTTGGCTTCGAGAATCAGATTAATGACCACATCGCGATTTTTTTCATCCAAGGACGCAGTGGGCTCATCGAGCAGCAAAATGGGGGCATCGACAATAAAGCCACGCGCAATATTCACGCGTTGTTGCTCTCCGCCTGAAAACGTCGCGGGGGCGAGGTGCCAGAGCGTTTCGGGAACATTCAAACGCTGCAACATAGCGGCGGCTTTTTCCTTAGCAACGACTTTGGGTATATCTCGCTCAAGCAGAGGCTGCATAACAACCTCAAGCGCGGAGATACGCGGTATGACGCGTAAAAACTGACTGACCCAGCCAAGGGTGTTCTGACGCACTTGCAAAATTTTTCGTGGAGACGCCGACGCAATATCGACCCAATGGTTGTCGTTGTAGACCATAATCGAGCCACTATTGACCCTATAATTGGCGTATAGAGTCCGCAGCAGTGTCGATTTCCCAGATCCAGACTCACCGTGAAGCACTAAGCATTCGCCTTGGTTCACTTCGAAGCTAACGGTATCCATGACAGGGAGCGTAATGCCTTGCTGGTTATGGAGAACGAAGCTCTTACTGATGTTTTCAATTTTTAACATGAGATCATCCTTGCAATACGGAAGACACCAACAGTTGGGTGTACGGATGTTGGGGATCGTCGAGCACTTGATCGGTAATCCCCGTTTCAACAATGCGGCTCTCTTTCATCACAATAAGGCGATCCGCCAGCAGGCGAGCAACGGCTAAATCGTGAGTGACAATGATGACCGATAGCCCGAGGTTGGTGACGAGGTTACGTATCAGATCAAGCAAGCGAGCTTGAACCGATACATCAAGTCCGCCGGTTGGTTCGTCCATAAACACCAGTTTTGGGTGTGTTACTAAGTTGCGAGCGATTTGCAGGCGTTGCTGCATTCCGCCGGAAAACGTTATGGGACAGTCGTCAATGCGATCGAGTGGAATTTCAACATCTTGAAGCCACTTCTCGGCTTGTGAGCGAATTTGACCGTAATGCCTATCGCCAATGGCCATTAATCGTTCTCCGATGTTGCCACCTGCAGAAACACGGGGTCTTAGCCCATCCATTGGGTGTTGATGGACCACACCCCATTCAGTTCGAAGCAAGCGGCGGCGCTCTCTATCCGGTTGTTCGTACAGTTCAATGGTTTGATTCCCATTGTTGTAATCAACCGTGCCACTGTTTGGGCGTTCCCGACCGGACAGCACGCGTAACAAGGTGCTTTTACCTGAGCCAGATTCCCCGACAATGCCCAACACTTCGCCCGGATACAGCTCTAGGTTGATGTTTTGGCAACCTTTATTAGTTGAATACAGTTTGGACAACTCTGATACTGAAAGCAGAGGTGACCCATTTTGAGTGGAGTCGAGCGCTGGCATTGGCGACACTTTTTCCGCAAGTTTTAACATGACAATTTCTCCAGCTGTTTGGCGCAGTAATCCGTATCTGAACAGACGAACATCCGGCCCCCTTTGTCGTCGGTGACGACTTCATCCAAAAAGGTATGTGTTGATCCGCAGATGGCGCATGGCTCTTCCCAGCGTTGAACTTCGAATGGATGATCATCAAAATCGAGGCTTTTCACATCGGTGAATGGGGGAATAGCGTAAATGCGCTTTTCTCTACCTGCCCCAAACAGTTGGAGGGCAGGCATGCGGTCCATTTTGGGGTTGTCGAATTTCGGTATGGGGGAAGGGTCCATAATGTAGCGCTGGTTCACCATCACAGGGTACGCATAAGAGGTTGATATATGCCCATAACGTGCGATGTCTTCATACAACTTCACGTGCATGATCCCGTATTCACTCAAAGCGTGCATTTTCCGAGTTTCCGTTTCTCTTGGCTCAAGAAAGCGCAAGGGCTCGGGAATCGGCACTTGGTATACCAGAATTTGCCCGTCTGTCAGCGGTGTTTCTGGGATGCGATGACGTGTTTGAATGATGCTGGCCTGCTCGGTTTCTTCTGTCGTATCTGCGTCGGCCACTTTTTCGAAAAATTGACGAATAGAGACCGCATTGGTGGTGTCGTCTGCGCCTTGGTCAATCACCTTAAGTGTGTCTTGTTGCCCGATAATAGAGGCGGTGATTTGAATACCACCCGTTCCCCAGCCATAAGGCATGGGCATTTCCCTTCCGCCAAAAGGCACTTGGTATCCAGGAATCGCCACCGCTTTTAGAATGGCTCGGCGGATCATCCGCTTGGTTTGTTCATCTAAGAAGCCGTAGTTGTATCCCTGAATCGCTTGGTTTTCTGGGGTGTCGATGTGCTTACTTAAGCTGTTCATGGTCTGGCTCCTCTCTATGTACATGGCGTTGTTCGTGCTCTTTTTGAAGCTTGCGAATCAGTTCCAATTCCGACTGAAAATCGACGTAGTGGGGGAGTTTTAGGTGGGATACAAACCCTGCCGCTTCGACGTTATCACCGTGAGACAACACAAATTCCTGATCTTGCGCGGGCCCTTGAACGGGTTCATCCAATTCTTCCGCTTGGAGGGCTCTGTCGACTAATGCCATAGACATGGCTTTTCGCTCAGCCGCGCCAAAGGCAACACCATAACCACGGGTAAATTGAGGCTTGATGGTTTTAGAACCTGAGAAGCCGTTGATCATTTGGCATTCTGTGAGTTCGATATCCCCAATCTCTATCTCAAACCCCAATTCTCCAGGGCAGAGAGAAACAGTGACGTTTCCAGTGCGAATTTCAGCCGCAAACGGGTGATTACGACCGTAGCCTCGCTGGGTGGAATACCCCATTGACAGAAGGAAACCTTCATCGCTGCGCATGAGCTGCTGTAGTCGAGCACTTCGCGTCGCAGGGTATGTTGGTGGATGCAGCGTAATGTCTTCTGCGGTATCACCCTCATCGACTTCTTTTGTTGCGAGCCCTTGGTTTTCCAATATCGTCATCACCTGAGGGCAGGTTTCCAATACCGCTGTATCACGTGTTGTATTGCCTTGCTGTTCAGGCTTTGTTGGATCTCTTCCTTCCGCTAATAATGAAAAATCAAGTAAGCGATGGGTGTAGTCCAATGTGGGGCCAAGTACCTGACCGCCGGGTAAGTCTTTAAAGGTCGCGGATATGCGGCGCTCTATCTCCATGGCAGTGGTTTCTAACGGTTCACTAGTGGCAAAGCGAGAGAGAGTGGTTCGGTAAGCTCGCAGCAGAAAGATAGCTTCAATCATGTCACCACTGGCTTGCTTAAAAGCCAGTGCGGCGAGTTCTGTGTCGTAAATCCCGCCTTCTGTCATTACCCTATCTACCGCGCCGCTGAGCTGACCTGTGATTTGGCTGGTATGGATTTCACTGCCAGTGCCGCGGCGTTTTTGGTCTTGGAGCTGGTGGGCTGCTTTAATGGCTTTTTCACCGCCTTTTACTGCAACGTACATGATGAATCCTCCTTGTTAGCCAGCGCGATGAGCGTGGTACGTGGCAGAGCCATTAATTGGTTTTCGCACGTGAGCAAGACATCAATCCCTAAAGGTTGAGATTTGCTGATGACCATTATCTGGTTAAGTAGTGATTGATGAATACCGTCAACGTTGATCAATGCTTTACCGTCAATACCCGGACCGCTGAGTTCTAATTCAACCCCTTTCGATAGGCTATTAACTTGAATAATCAACGTGGTGCTTGTTTCGGGGTACTCTGCGCTCCCCCAGCAGAATTCGTTAATGTCGGCATTTTGGTCACCACCCAGAAGCGCAAAGCTCGCTTTGTCTTGACGTGTGGCTAATGGCGTATTGGCGTGAAACTGTAGATTTTGTGTGAGCTCAGAATCGGTTTTAAATGCTTCACTTATCCAAATCGGTGTCGTGCTATCGGTCAGAGCCAGTAATATTTGAGTGGTGGCAGCATTGGCTTGCCCAAACGATAACTCAGAGGGCATCGTTTGCAGTGAGCTTGGCATCGACATGGCGTTCAGGATGAAGCGAAATACATTCTGCGCATCGTGAATCGGATCGTTAAAACCTTGTTTTACGAATTTCATTCGTCCTCTCCTCTCACCATAGTGAAAAATTCCACCTTGCTAGTGGCGACCTGTTCGCGTCTTGCTTGTGTTTGCTCTTGCATGGTTGCCATCAAAGGTTCTATCACTTGCTGCATTAGGGGGGCGCAATAGGTTGAGGTTTGCATGAGAGCATCGATCAATGCCGCAAGGAGTGCATGATCTTTGTTGCGTCCCTTTATGTAGCTGTAGCCCATTTCACCTTCAGGCAATTTAATGACACTGCGCGTGACGGTCATATCACCAATATTGAATGGGTTACCTGTGCCGCCCATACGCGACTGGACCTGAATGAGCCCCGTTTCTGGTTGGCGTATCACCTGATAATGTGGAGACAAATTTAACGGCTCCCACAGGTTTTTTAGGTGCAAGAAGTCGGTCCGAGCGAGAACGGACATCCAGCCCTGTCGCTCTGACTTAGTTGTTGTGACCATGGTTAATGCTCCAATACGATTTCAATCATGTCCGAGCGGGTGTAGGAGCAAGAATATTCCATGACCTGGTTGGTCTGGCTTGCCACGTTTACCGTTCGGAAAATAATGAGCGGAATGTTCTCCGATAACTTCAGTTGTTTGCGTTCTTGCCGGTTAGGCATTCGTGAACGCAGTTTGGTGGACTGTCGGGTCAGATCCGTGTCGAGTTGCTGGTGAATATACTGATGAAGGGAACCGCTCTCGAAGTGTTGCAGTGGTCCCCACCATTCTGTGTTTGGCAAAAAATGTTCAATCAAACTGCATGGCAAACCGTCAATGACTCTGAGCGTGGTGAGCTTGATGACTTGTGCGTTCAGCTTGATGTTTAGAACCTTGGCTAGATGCTCACTGGCGGAAATCAATTGGCGGCTTAGCACCTCACACCTTGGCATATAGCCTTGCTTGGTGAGGTTGTGCGTAAAATGCGCACCTTGATTGAGTGGATACGCATAAGGCTGACGTATGACCTGATTGCCTCTGCCTTGTTGTCTCTCTATCAACCCACAAAACACCAATTCATCGATGGCACGCCTTACGGTGTGACGATTAACGTCAAATCGGTCTGCCAGTCGAGATTCCGAGGGTAAAAATTCCCCAACTTTGAACTGGCTTTGTACTTCCTGTTCGAGTTGTTTGGCGATGTCCATATACAGTTGCATCACATTCTTCCATTCAGTTGTCTAGACAAGTTCAGGCAAATTTTTTAAATGTAGGCTTTGCGGATATGTTGCGATGCAAAGTCTATTAAGCTAACGGTTACAATGATGACCAGCATGATGGCGGCGGTTTGTTGGAACTGAAAACCGCGAATGGCTTCCCACAGTAATACTCCTATACCACCAGCACCCACCATGCCCACCACGGTGGCGGAACGAACATTGGATTCAAATCGGTAAAGTGTGAAAGAAATCCAAAGTGGCAACACTTGGGGGATGACACCGTAAATCACTTCTTCTAATTTGTTGGCTCCGGTGGCGCGAACGCCTTCGACAGGGCCTAGGTCTATTGCTTCTACGGCTTCTGAAAACAGTTTCGCCAATACCCCTGTTGTGTGGATGAACAGTGCCAGTACGCCAGCAAAGGGGCCTAAGCCGACAGCCACCACAAACAGCATGGCAAACACCATTTCATTGATGGCACGTGCGGCATCCATTAGGCGGCGAGTAGGTTGATAGACCCACATTGGTACGATGTTATCTGCGCACATAAGTCCCAATGGTATTGAGACAAGAACCGAAAGTACGGTGCCCCAAATGGCAATTTGAATCGTAATTAGGGTTTCTTCTACATAGAGTTCCCAATAAGTGAAATCAGGCGGGAAGAAATCACTCGCTAATTCCACCATGTTGTCGGAATCCGCCACCAGTTGAACGGGGTTCATTTCTGCACCTTGCCATGCCCAGGCAAGTATCACTGCGAACAGAATTAGCATCGCAAGCTGTTTAAGTTTTTGGCTCCAATGCAGGTTGCTTTGAAGGGCGTCCACAGAAAGGTTGGTGTTCATATCAATTCTCATATGATGGTTTCAATAGGGTGAGGGATCCCCACCCTAATCAGGCTAGAGCGTGTTATTCCATTGCCTCAAGGGCCGCCATTTGGCGATTTAATGCGGCAAGTTCAGATTGAACGTTGCTGACCTTTGTGAGCTCAGACTCGTCAAGCTTCTTATCGGTAGAGAACTTGTTCAGTTTCTTAAACAGTGCTAGCTGACGGATAGGGAGTAGCTGTAAGTCGGAAGAGGCTTTGAATGGTGCCCAATCAAGCTCTTTCAAAATGGCGACTTCTTTTGCATTTCCCGTTTTTCCATACGTCATGAAAAAGTCGTACACCGCTGTTTTTGTTTCTTCAGGTAGGTTCTTGCGCCATACGATAGGATCGGCTGGAATCAGCGGGGACTTCCAAATGATTTTGATGTTTTTGAATTTATCGGGGTTGTTGTTGGCGAAACGACGAAGGCTTTCTGTGTTGTTGGTTGCCACATCCACTTGCTTATTGGCAACGGCAAACAAGTTTACTTCGTGGCTCGAATTCAACGTGCGTTTGAATTCGTTCGGCTGTACGTTGTTTTTCGCAAACACATAGTAAGACGGAACCAAGAAGCCCGATGTTGAATTTGGATCGCCGTTACCAAATGCTAGGTTTGATCGGTCTTTCAACATATCTTCGACGGAGTTGATAGGGTTGTCTTTGTGCGTAATCAGCAAGCTCCAATATCCCGGGTTGCCTTCGACATCGACTGTTTGAGCAAAAATCTCACCGCCTGCGCGGTCGACCGCTTCCATTGCCGATTTGTTGCCATACCAAGCGATATCCACTTTATCAAAACGCATGCCTTGGATGATGCCTGCGTAATCGGGTGCAAAATATGCTTTCACTTTCACGCCCAGCTTTTCGCTCATGTCATCCAAAAAAGGCGTCCATGACGTTTTTAGGTTCTGTTGCGATTCGGTTGAAATAATGCCGAAGTTCAGCGTTTTTAATGGTGCTTCTTCTGCCCATGCTGGGGCGAGCGTTGCTGCTGCCATTGCAATGGCAACTGAGATCTTACGGATTGCACGTAACATTGTTCAGATTCCTTTTTACTGAATGTTGACTGTTGTTGGGTTGGTCTCTATCGAAGCTTCTGAGATTGGAGTGTTAGGAAAGTGTCCTTCCACAATAACGCCTGCTTCTTCCGTTTTTCCGCGATACAGAGCTTCAAGTTGGGTTGTTGTTAGCCCATTGCTGCTGCCCTGATAAAAGATGTGCCCATCACGCAGTGCGATGACATGCTCACAGTAATTTAAGGCATGCTCGACTTGGTGAAGCGTGACGATGACGGGGATGTTCTCTTGTTGGTTGATTTGTTGCAGCAGCTCCATCACGATGCGTGATGATTCGGGGTCAAGCGACGCTATGGGTTCATCAGCAAAGATGATTTTGGCGTCTTGCATTAAGGCTCTTGCAATCGCAACCCGTTGTTGTTGACCCCCTGACAGTGTTGAAACGCGCTGGTGGGCAAAAGCTGCCATTCCTACTCTATCCAGTGCTTCTAGCGCTTTCTTTTGCTGCGCTTGAGTAAATTGTCCGCTGAGGGAGCGCCACCAAGGTGTTTCACTCAGCGCACCAATCAAAACGTTGGTGAGAACCGATAGGCGGTTAACCAAGTTAAATTGTTGGAAGATAAAGCCAGCTTGAGAGCGTGTTGACCGAATTTTTTTGTGCACCTTGCCACTGAGCTGCACAGGCTGCCCCATAATCTGGATCTCGCCAGATGTGCTACTGCTTTTGTCTCCGGCCATTAAGCCATTTAAGTGGCGCAGTAAGGTGGATTTTCCTGATCCAGACGGACCCAATAGCGCCGTCATACCACGGTGCGTGAGATCCAAATTAATGTTGTTTAAGGCGCGGTTTTCGCCAAAAGTTTTGTTTAAATCCGCGACGCTAACGATGCTGTCCATAGAGTGAACCTTCTGTTTTGTTCAGCTCTATCCTGCTCGGGTGAAATGACGGTTTTATTGCAGTGAAATGTCAGAAAAATGCAGCGAAATATTGGTAATTAGCTTAAAAGTCTGGTGTTAAAAGGCTTGATAAGAGATGTCTAGACAAGTGTGGGCAGTTGTCTAGATAGGTGTTTCATCAAAAGTTCATGAAGTAGCGTGAAAAGCTTGGGATGAAGTGGGTTTTGAAAATGCCACCTCCAGCATAGGAGGTGGCAGTTACTTTATGGGGTAGGTGTGTAAGGGTCGTAGCCGCATTGCCCAATGGCGGTGGCTTTGGTGTAGGTGATTTCGTCTAGCAACGGAAATTCAGATGCGTAGTTATCGAGTGTTTCTTTAGCATTATCTGTCAGCGTTGTGTCGTAAACGGACACACACCTCAACAGAGTATTTTGGCTGATATCTAAGTTAGTTATCTTGTTCGCACCAAGGTGAAGTGTACGAAGTTTTGTAAGTGCCCTTATGTCGATATCGATGAGTTGATTGCCCGCAGCTTCTAGCTTTAGAAGGTTAGTATATTGCTGGACTGCTAGGTGGTTTAGTGAACTAAAGCTGACTTCTAACCAAGCTAACTTGCTGCTTTCATTTGGCAAGGTTATTGAGTTGAGTGGACTTGCCTTTATCTCGAGTTCTACCAAATTAGACGCGTTTGATGCATCAAGAGAGTGTATCAAGGTTTTACTCAATCTTACTGCTCTCAGTAAAGGCATATCGGTTAATTCAATGGTGCTAATAGGGTTCTCGGAAAGATCCAGTTTTGTGAGTTTGGAATAGTGGTTTGAGGAGAATGTACTCAGGCTTTTATTGGCAGCATATAACTCACTCAATTCAGTTAGATGACTCGTTTCTATTTTGAAAGTACCTGTATCACTAATGTCTAGAACGGTCAGGGCAGTATTGTTCATCAAATCGAGAGACGCTAAAGCATTTTCTTTAAGACGCAAATGGGTGAGCTTTACGTTGTTTGTTAAAGTAACCAAATTGAGTTGATTTTGAGATAAATCCAGATCGGTAAGAGAAGATAAGTTCGCCGTATCGATACTCTGAAGCTGGTTAGCTGAGAGCTTTAATTGAGTAAGCTTATTCGTTGAGGGAAGTGAAATGGACTGTAATTTCCCATCTAGCTCAGGATGCCCATTTATGCCAAATACACGAACAGTTTCAAGCAAAACGTTATGGCTAAGGTTTAGGTCTTGAACTTGAGAGCCAAATACGGTCAGTGACGTTAGCTTGGTGTTATGGAGCAAATCAAGATTCGTTAAGTCAGGCACTCTATGTAGAAAAACTTCCTTTATGTTAGCGTTGTTAGCCAAGTTAACGGATGCAAACTTGGCTTCTGATACCGTCAGCTTCTCTAGTAATGTGTTTTGAGATACATCGATATCGCTAATGCCACTGGATTGAATAAGCTTCAATTCAGTTAAATTAGGGAAAGCCTCGAAACTTATACTCACAGGGGAAGCAGAGGTTGTATTTTGAATATCCAGTTTTGTCAAAGAGGTAAATTGTTCAATATCTTTGTGATAACCGTACCGACAGGTGAAATGAGTCACTTCATCGACAAACGTCCAATTATTTCCTTCTTTTAATGCATCTAAACAGAGTTTTATCGAGTTGTTTTCAAACGTCAGGTTTTCGATCAAATTACTCGCATTCTGAACCGTTACGTCGACCGTTCTCGACCCTGTCGCCCCTTCATTATCTGTCGCTGTAACTTTGAATGTCAGGGTTTCCTCTCTATTTAGGGTTGGAGAAGTAAAGCTCAACGCCTGCGAATCTGGATCGGCAATCGTGACATGAGTACCGGCTGTTTGTTCCCACTTGTATGAGGTTATTGTTCCATCGCGATCATAAGCAGAAGCCGCAATAGTCACGGGTTGGTTAATATCTGTGGTCTTATCACCAATAAAGTGAAATGCAGGCGCTCGATTTGGTTTTACGTGCACGAAAGCTTGCTGGTTGGCGGTTGCTCCTTGGTTGTCTTTCACTGTCACTTCAAAAGTCAGCAGCTCGTCTTCGGTTAAAGAGGGTACGTTGAAGGTCACTTGCTGAGAACTTGGATTTATCAACGAGACACTTGTCCCCGATTTTTGCTGCCACGTGTACTCGGCTATTTGCCCGTCTGGATCGGTTGCATTGGCGATGATACTTGCCACGGTGCTTGGTCTAACGGTTTGGTCAGTAATGGCGTCAATTTGCGGTGCTTGGTTGGATGGCGTTGCCGCTGTGACTTTAACTGTGACGGTTTGGCTATTGATCGCACCTTCGTTGTCGGTAGCGGTTAACCGAAATACCAAGGTTTGTTCTTGATAAGAGGTTGGTGCAACAAAGGAGGCAAGTGTGGAAGTCGGGTTCAAGAGTGTTACTGGGGTGCCAGAGACTTGCTCCCACTTGTGTGAAACAATGCTTCCATCCAAATCCGATATATTCCCCGAGAGCGTGACAGTGCGTGAGGCGGAAGTGACTATATCTCCTTCCGTTGTAATTACAGGCGCCACATTGGGGGTTTTTGGGGTTGGTTCGGTTGTTTCTTTGTCTCCACCGCCGCCACATGCAGCTAACAAAAGTGGAGCTAATAGTAGTGTTACATTTTTTAGAGTCGTCATTTAAAGCCTTTGAATACTTTCGTATTTTCTTACATACGGAACGATGACGTGCCCAGATTGTAAATGTGTGGGCGAGAGATGCGTTCCATGCCATGCCAACAGAAGAGATACCGACAATTTTTTATTTATGAGTGCCTGATAAAGCCAATTAGACAAAGGTATCTTTTGGGATAACGAAATTGCTTTACGTAATAGTTTGAATTTATAAAGCTATTCTCGTTTTTAGCCATACTAATGTTTAGGTGAGATTGAGACTAGGTGCATAACTGAAAGGGTAATGAATACGTGAAGTGCGTCTAATTTATTTTTTGGTAGATTAATTGTTTGTAAAATAAGAAAAAAGGCCAGAAATCTGACCTTTGATATTGTAAGGGGAGTGGTTTAAACGTCTACCCGTTCGAACACGGTTGCGATTCCCTGCCCTAAACCAATGCACATGGTCGCTAAGCCGTACTTGGCATTGTTAGCTTCCATTAAATTGATAAGAGTGGTGGAAATTCGAGATCCAGAACAGCCGAGAGGGTGACCAAGTGCGATAGCGCCACCGTTAAGGTTCACTTTTTCGTCAACCACATCCAGTAACCCTAAATCTTTTGCGCATGGCAACGATTGCGCCGCAAAGGCTTCGTTTAGTTCTACTACACCCATGTCTTCGATAGAAAGACCAGCACGCTTAAGTGCTTTTTTGGTGGCAGGAACCGGTCCGTATCCCATGATGGAAGGATCACAGCCAGCCACCGCCATCGAACGTACACGAGCACGAATTTTCAGCCCAAGCTCTTTGGCTTTGTTTTCACTCATCACCAGCATGGCGGATGCACCATCTGATAAAGCCGACGATGTCCCCGCTGTCACTGTTCCGTTAGCAGGGTCGAATACAGGTCTAAGCTGAGATAACCCTTCCACGGTGGTTTCAGGGCGAATGACTTCGTCATAATCTAAGGTGATCAGGGAACCGTCAGGAGCGTGCCCTTCGGTGGGCAGAATTTCATTTTTGAATCTACCTTCTTGGGAGGCGGCGTAAGCCCGAGCGTGCGAGCGTGCTGCAAATTCATCTTGTTGTTCACGGCTGATACCATGGATTTTGCCTAGCATCTCCGCAGTCAAACCCATCATACCCGCTGCTTTCGCTACGTTCTTTGACAAGCCTGGATGAAAATCTACACCATGCGTCATGGGTACGTGACCCATATGCTCAACACCACCGATAAGGCAGATATCGGCATCGCCAACCATGATGGCACGAGAGGCGTCATGAAGCGCTTGCATTGAAGAACCACACAATCGGTTGACGGTAACGGCACCGACTTCAATCGGTAACCCTGCTAGCAAAGCCGCATTTCTTGCGACATTGAAGCCTTGTTCTAGAGTCTGCTGCACACAGCCCCAATATACATCTTCGATTTCGGAAGGGTTAACCTGTGGGTTACGTTCCAAGATACCTTTCATCAAATGTGCGGATAGATCTTCTGCTCTTACATTGCGAAATGCGCCGCCTTTGGAGCGCCCCATCGGGGTTCTAAGGCAATCAACGATCACTACATTGTTCATTTTAAGATTCCTTTTCCAAAGAGGGTTATAACTTGCTTGCTTGTTGAGCGCCGTAAAAAGAGTCGCCTTTTTCTGCCATATCAACCAACAATTTTGGCGGTAGATACATGGCACCAAGCTCAGTATATTGCTGTGCCATCGCGACAAACTCGGCAATACCCACACTGTCTAGGTAGCGGAATACTCCACCACGGAAAGGAGGGAAACCTAAGCCGTAAACCAGAGCCATATCCGCTTCTTGAGGAGAGGCGATAATGCCTTCTTCCAAGCACAAGACAACTTCGTTGATCATCGGAATCATCATGCGTTGAATAATGGTTTGCTCGTCAAAATCTTGCGGTTCAGCGCAGACGGGCGCAATCACAGAAAGAATGTCATCACTGAAGGCTTTCTTCGGTCGACCTTTCTTGTCCACGCTGTATTGATAGAACCCGCTGCCGTTTTTCTGACCATAGCGATCAGATTCAAACAGCGCATCAATCACATCTTTGCCATCTTTACCCATACGCTCAGGGAAGCCTTGAGCCATAACGGCTTGTGCGTGATGAGCGGTATCGACACCGACAACATCTAGAAGGTAAGCCGGGCCCATTGGCCATCCAAACTTACGCTCCATTATTTTATCGACCTTGGTGAAGTCTGCCCCGTCACGCAGCAACATGCTGAAGCCGCCGAAATACGGGAATAAAACGCGATTCACAAAGAACCCAGGGCAGTCGTTCACAACGATAGGGGACTTGCCCATTTTGGCTGCGTAAGCGACCACTCGATTAATGGTTTCTTCCGATGTGTGTTCGCCTCGGATGATCTCTACCAACGGCATGCGATGAACTGGGTTGAAAAAGTGCATGCCACAGAAGTTTTCTGGGCGTTTGAGAGATTTCGCTAACAAATTGATTGGAATGGTAGACGTGTTAGATGTGATAACCGTATCTTCTCCAACGTGCTCTTCAACCTCACTAAGTACAGCGGCTTTTATTTTTGGATTTTCGACAACCGCTTCGACAATCACATCTGAGTTTTCAATACCTGCGTAATGCAAACTTGGGGTGATTGAAGCAAGAATTCCTGCCATTTTGAAGCCATCAATGCGACCACGAGACAAGCGCTTGTTCAACAGTTTGGATGCTTCGGTCATACCCAAATCTAATGACGGCTGCGCGATGTCTTTCATCATAACTGGAACGCCCTTAAGCGCGGATTGGTATGCAATACCTCCACCCATGATGCCCGCACCAAGTACAGCTGCACGTGCGGTGTCTTTCGAGGCAGATTTCGCAGATTTCTTCGCTAGTCCTTTGATGTATTGATCGTTTAAGAACAGTCCTACCAAGGATTTGGCTTCTTCCGATTTTGCCAATTTAACAAAATACTTGCGCTCTACGTCCAATGCATCATTTCGAGCACTGTGAGCCGCTTCTTCAATGGCGGTCACCGCAGCCATTGGAGCTGGATAATGTGGCCCCGCTTTTTGGAATACCAAGCCTTTTGCCATGGTAAAACTCATCATGGCTTCTGTTTTACTTAATGTAAGGGCGGAGATTTTCTGCTCTCGACGCGCTTTCCATTCGATCACACCGTCAGCGGCTTGCTCAACAGTCTGGATCGCCGATTGGCGAAGGCTTGCGGTATCAACGACTGCATCCAGCAGCCCAACCTTTAATGCTTCATCTGCTCGGCAAGCTTTCCCTTGCGTAATGATTTCCATGGCACTGTCTGCACCTATCACGCGTGGAAGGCGAACACATCCGCCAAATCCAGGCATGATACCCAACTTGGTTTCAGGTAACCCGATGCTGGTGGTTGCATCACCAATGCGAAAGTCAGTCGCGAGTACGCACTCACAACCGCCACCTAAAGCATGTCCTGTCATGGCAGAGAGTGTTGGAACGGGTAAATCTTCTAGTTTGCAGAAAATACTATTGGCAAACTGAACCCATTGGTCCAGTTCATCTTCAGGTTTTGCAAACAAACCGAGGAATTCGGTGATATCGGCACCTACGATAAAGGCATCTTTATCCGAGGTGAGAATAAGCCCTCTCAAGCCTGAATGATCTATAAGTGCATCCAGCGCCTGATCGAGCGATTCTAACGTAGCAAGGTCAAGCTTATTAACTGAGCCTGGAGAGCAAAAGCTAAGCTCGGCAATGCCGTTTTTTATTTCCTTTACTTGTAGAGTATTTGATTGGTAAATCATGTCTAACTCCGCGATATGCAATCCGAGATTGCTTGAGAGAGTGAATGTTATAGTTATGTTGTCATATTGTTCGACTTTGTAAGTGTGCGCTGAGTTGTGGTTAATTTCAATACATTTTCAAACGCGTGTTTGATTTTTATTAGGTTGATCCTGTTCAGTACACGACAGGCAGAAGGACGTGATACACTTCTCTCTCCTGTCAAACTGACCTATGTGCTATGAATTTACTCCCATTTTTAATTCCTGCAGAGCCGGTAATCTTCGAAGAAGAGATCAAAAAGAGCCTTTTCATTACTCAGTTGGCGCATACCCCGTCGATAGAGTCAGCCAAAGCATTTATAGAATCGGTAAAAGTTGAGCACGCATCTGCAAGGCATAATTGTTGGGGTTTTGCCGCTGGGAGGCCAGAAGATTCTCTTTTGTATGGATTTAGCGATGACGGTGAACCATCAGGAACTGCAGGTAAACCAATACTGGCTCAACTATCGGGGTCGGGTGTAGGGGAAATTAGCGCCGTGGTTACTCGATATTCAGGTGGAATTAAATTGGGAACCGGCGGATTAGTAAAAGCATATGGCGGTGGTGTACAGCAAGCACTTAAGCTGCTTCAAACAATCGAGAAAAAAATAACCACAAACCTTAAGCTAAGGTTAGACTATTCGTTCATGCCTATTGCTCAATCTTTAATGGAAACATACCAAGCTCATCAGCTTGATGCTGATTATGGCGAATTCGTTGAAGTGATTTTAGAAATAGAAGTAAGCCAAATGGAAGGGTTTACTCAGGCAATCATAAATAAGAGTGGCGCTAAAGCAACGGTCACGCCATTAAAATAGAATTTAGGAATATTAAGAAGCGACGCTTCTGAAGCAAGCATGCAATTTCGTTCAATTATCCGCATCGTCGGTTTGTTACTCGCTCTGTTTAGCGTGTCTATGCTGGCGCCCGCTTTTGTCGCGCTGATCTACCGAGATGGTGCCGGTGTGCCATTTGTCACCACATTTTTCGTACTGCTTATCGCTGGCGGTTTTTTCTGGTTCCCTAATCGCCATCATCGACATGAATTAAAAGCTCGTGATGGATTTTTGATTGTGGTTCTATTTTGGACCGTAATCGGCAGTGCGGGGGCTCTCCCCTTCTTAATTTCAGATACCCCTGATATATCGGTTACGGACGCGTTTTTTGAATCTTTCTCAGCCTTGACCACCACAGGTGCAACCGTCATCGTCGGGCTTGATGACTTGCCCAAAGCGATACTGTTTTATCGACAGCTTCTGCAATGGTTTGGTGGCATGGGGATCATTGTATTGGCGGTCGCCATTCTTCCGGTGTTAGGTATCGGGGGAATGCAGTTATACCGAGCTGAAATTCCAGGTCCTGTAAAAGACAGCAAGATGACCCCACGTATTGCCGAAACAGCTAAAGCACTCTGGTACATCTACCTCAGCCTAACCATTGCATGTGCGAGTGCATTTTGGTTAGCGGGAATGAGTTTGTTTGATGCCATCAGCCATAGTTTCTCGACCATCGCCATTGGTGGGTTTTCAACGCACGATGCCAGTATGGGGTATTTCGACAGTTCTGCCATTAATATGATTACGGTGGTGTTTCTTCTTATTTCTGCGTGCAACTATTCATTGCACTTTGCTGCTTTTGCTTCTGGCGGTGTTCACCCTAAATATTATTGGAAAGATCCTGAATTTCGAGCCTTCTTCTTTATACAAGGTATCTTATTCCTGATCTGCTTCTTGCTATTACTTAAGCATCACTCCTATACCTCGGTGTTTGATGCTTTTGACGAAGCCCTCTTTCAAACCGTTTCTATTTCGACGACTGCTGGTTTTACAACAACAGGCTTTTCGGAATGGCCTCTCTTCTTACCAGTGCTGTTGCTTTTCTCCTCCTTTATAGGGGGATGTGCAGGGTCAACGGGTGGTGGTATGAAAGTCATCCGTATTTTGTTGCTGACCTTGCAAGGGGCACGTGAATTAAAACGCTTGGTTCACCCAAGGGCTGTATACACCATCAAAGTCGGGGGCACAGCGTTGTCCCAGAGAGTGGTGGATGCGGTTTGGGGATTCTTCTCTGCATACGCTTTGGTTTTTGTGGTTTGCATGTTGGCATTGATTGCGACAGGTATGGATGAATTGAGCGCGTTTTCTGCTGTAGCAGCTACGCTCAATAATTTAGGTCCGGGTCTGGGCGATGTCGCATTGCATTTTGGTGATATTAACGATACCGCCAAATGGGTATTGGTTGTATCGATGCTATTTGGTCGTTTAGAAATATTCACACTACTTATTCTGCTGACCCCAACATTCTGGCGCAGCTAAATTCACTAATTAAGGAAGCTCGATGGAAAAAGTACTTCTACTTCACTCCAGCCGAGAAGGGCAAACCGTTAAAATTCTCCACTATATAGAAGAGAAGCTTGGAAACGTTGAGTGTGAAACAAAAGACGTACACTTAATCGATGCGCTGGATTTGTCTGGTTACGATAAAGTCATCATTGGTGCGTCCATTCGTTACGGCCACCTTAATAAGAAATTGTACCGGTTTATCGAAGCGCACCTAGATCAGCTTAATAAAGCTAATGCAGCGTTCTTCTGTGTGAACTTAACAGCAAGAAAAGAGGCGGAAGGTAAAGATACACCTGAAGGCAGCGCTTATATAAGGAAGTTTCTTATAAAATCGCCTTGGCAGCCGCAATTAATAGGTGTTTTTGCTGGCGCGTTGTATTACCCACGATATCGTTGGTTCGACAGAGTGATGATTCGTTTTATTATGTCGATGACAGGCGGAGAAACGGATACAACGAAAGAAGTGGAATATACCAACTGGGAAAAGGTGTCTCTTTTTGTAGATTCAATAAAGAATTTGAATAAATAACCACCACAAATCACCGTATCTGAGCGCTTTTTGCCCGAACGGATAAAAAGTCTAAAAAAAATGAAAAAAGGGGTTGTCAAAGAGACTCCGATCTCTATAATGCCCCCTCGCTGACACGGGAACGCTTCGAAAGAAACGAGTCGAGTCAGAGGTTAGATTAGGTAGCTGAAAAGCTAACGAAATAAACTGAAAAAAGTGTTTGACACTAACGTTTATCTCGCTAAAATAGCCGTCCGATTTGAGTGAGACTCAAATCACGCTCTTTAACAATATAGACCTATCAATCTGTGTGGGCACTCGTTGATGATAATCCAAATAGTTTCTTCGGAAACAATTTAGGTTTCAATGAACTGAGTGACCAATCGATGATAACTTTCTTTAGAAAGGAGTCATTGGCACAGTCAATTCATTGTTGTTCTGTTGGAACAACAATAGCTTTAAATTACATACGTAGTTTGAAGTCAGTATTCATTGAGCCGAACAAAATCTTAAATTGAAGAGTTTGATCATGGCTCAGATTGAACGCTGGCGGCAGGCCTAACACATGCAAGTCGAGCGGAAACGAGAATAGCTAGCTATTCGGCGTCGAGCGGCG